>NZ_JAOQJR010000009.1:0-106199 GCF_025566905.1 [Clostridium] ammoniilyticum | reverse complement strand
TACTCCTACAATTGGCATATATTCTACTGCTTCTTTTATATCTTCTAAGTTTACTGTATCAATTATAAATTCCATTTTCTTTTCTCCTATTCTTTTATTAAGTTTTTTATTCCTGCTTGTAAAGCAACATCATAAAAATGTTGCATTTGTTGCTTGGTAAACATTTGATATGATTCTAATCCGTATTTTAAATTCACAAGTTCATATTTAGCTGAAGCTAAAGGATTATAATTCAGCATCTCATATTTTACTTCTGGATTTATTTGAATTAAAAATTTTACGATTTGATGAATATTTTCATCCGTTGCACTCATTGTTGGAATCAGTGGTGTTCTAATGATCACTTTATCTTTATATTCACTTTGTAAAACATAACGAATATTTTCTTTAATAAGTTGTGATGATACATTTGTACAGGCCTGATGTTTTTGCTCATCAAATATTTTTAAATCTATATAAACTAAATCTAAATAAGGCAATGCCTTTTTTATAAGTTCTAATGATGTATAAAATGATGTTTCAATAGCTGTATGAATCTTTTCTTTCTGACATCTTTTTAAAATTTTAATAAGAAATTCACCTTGCATAAAGGGTTCTCCACCAGAAAATGTAACACCTCCTCCATGTTGAAAGAAAACTTCATCCTCTTTAATTTTATTCATTAATTTATCTAAAGTATACTCTTGACTATCATATTGAATAGCACTACTAGGACATGTTTTAATAACTTGATCAAAGTCTTGATGATTTTGAAAATACGGACGATCGTTTTGATAATTAATTTGTTCTTTGAATTGTTGACAACATCTACAATGAATACATTTATTTTTAAAATAGATGACTTGTCTTTGAGTGTTTAATCCTTCTGGATTTTGACACCATAGACAACGAAGTGGACACCCCTTAAAAAAAACTGTTGTTCTTAAACCACTCCCATCATGTATTGCAAATCTTTTAATATCAAAAACCAATGCTTTAGATATTTTCATAAGTTGTTCTTTCAATAATTTCATCTTGTAGCTTGCCAGCAAGTTCAACAAAGTATGCTGTATAACCAGCAACACGAATTGTCAACGATTGATGATTTTCAGGATGAACTTTAGCATCAAGCAAATCTTCTTTTCTAATAACATTAAATTGTATATGAGGTACTTTTAAATCCACAAAAGCACGTAAGAAATTTTCAAATTTCAAACAGCCTGTTTCTGTTTTAAAAAATTCTGGTAAGAATTTCATATTTAAAAGACCACCATTCGTCGTACATGAATTATTAAGTTTTGAAACAGATTTTAAAGCAGCTGTTGGGCCTTGTAGATCTCTACCATAGACAGGTGACATACCTCCATCAGCAAGTGGTTTTAAAGCATTTCTGCCATCTGGTGATGCTCCTACATTTTCACCCATTGGAACATGTGCAGAAACAGTATACATTCCTGTATGATAAGGACCTCCTCGATAATTTGTATAACGTTTCATCTTTTCTCTAAAGTAACATGCCCATTGATTTCCAAGCTCATCGACCCACTTTACGTCGTTTCCATATTTAGGCACTTTATTTAAAAGCATTATTTGTATGATTTCATAGCCTTTAAAATCTTCTTGTAAAGCATTTAATAAATCATGTTGACTTATCATTTTATCATCATAAACAAGTTGTTTAATAGCTGCTAGAGAATCTACAAGATTGGCTACTTGAATCATTTGAATACCCGATAGATTATATTTAGCTCCACCTTTAGTAACATCTAATCCTTTTTCTAAACAATCATCAATAACAGTAGATAGAAAAGCTGTTGGTAAATAATCTTGATGTGCTTTTTCTACAATCTTTTCTGCAGCCATCATTTTATCAATAAAATAATCAATTTGTTTTTGAAAAGCATTTTCTAAATCTTGATAGGTTTGATATGTTTCTAAACTTCCTAAATCTAATCCTATTTGTTGCTTTGTTAGTAAACATTTTCCATGATTCAAAGTAAGTTCTAATGCTTTATTTAAATTAAACATGGCTGCATCAGACCATCCTAAATTGTTGCCATGTGTTGTCAGTTCAACACATCCAACAATAGCATAATTACGTGCATCTTTTTCTTCAATTCCTAAATCTTCAATCATTGGTTGAATAATAGCTTCATCATTGAAAAATTGTGGCATACCACTTCCAAGTGAAACAACTTTAATAGCAGCTTGCATTAATTCATGGCTAGAATTTTTATTAAGTCTTACAGATAAATTAGGTTGTGGTAATCCTAAATGCTCTTGTGCTTTTAAACAAAGTAAAGAAAGCTCATTATATGTATCATTTCCCTTTTCATCTACACCTCCAATAGCAATGTTAAAACCAATTGGAAATCCAGCAAAATATTTAGCACTATTTTGATTTCTTAAATAAACAACTTGATTAAATTTCAACCACAAACATTCTAATATTTCTAAAGCTTCTTGTTTAGTAAGAATTCCTTTTTCTATATCTCTTTGATAATAAGGATAAAGATATTGATCCATTCTCCCTGGTGAAAAAGAAGAAGCATTGGATTCCATATGTAATATCACAAATAAAAACCACAAAGATTGCACCGCTTCATGAAAAGTTTCTGGAGGTCTTTTAGAAAGCTTCATACAAATCTTTCCCACTTCTTTTAATGATTCGATTTTTTCACTTTCAATCAAATCATGATATCTTTGCATAAAATGAACTGCCCCTTCTAATACAAGAATCGTACATTCATAAAATTCTTTTTGTTCATCTTTACAATTCTTTAATTTTTTTTTTGCTTTTTCCATTAAACCTTGAGGACCAAGTTTTAACCATAAAGCACTATCAGGACAAATATGACCTTGAGCATGATCTTTTTGATTAATTTTTACCACTTTACTTATTCCATTAATTTCTATTCCATAAGTTCCTTTAATTGCATCTTCTAAAGATTTTCCTTTCCAATAAGGATAAATCTTTTCTCTAAATTCTTTAATATCTTCTTCTTTTACTAAAAACTGATCTTGTGGTCTTGTTGGTAACGTTTCAAATTCTTGATTGATCCACGAACAACCACTTTCAGGAAAAACAACACCATAACGTATACCCTTTGTACGATTTCCAACAATCAACTCTTCATCTTCAACAGAAATCTCTAATTCCTCTAATGCTGCTTTTAAAGAAAGAGCTCTTTTTTTAGGAAGAGATAATTTCTCATTTTCTTGATAAACACGTGTAATGATTCGTGCCTGTTCAATAGAAGCATAACGTTTACTGCTCAACATCTTTTCTTTTAAATCAGAAATTCTTTTTGTTTGATATAAACAATTCATAACACGCCTCCTTTTATTGTTTTTTCTTATTACAAGGCTATTATAAATCAATAAAACAATAAATTTCAATAATTGTTTTATTGATTTTTTATAAAAAAAGAAATCATTAAATGATTTCTAATCCATACTCCATTAGTTTTTCCTTAAAAGGACTTCCTAACTCTTGTTCACCAATATATCCAGTAAATTCACTTAAATGCCCAAAAACATAATTCCCATCTAAATTGAGTTTTTCATTTTCGGCCACAAGATAACATTTTTTACTTGCATCCATGACTTCTTTTTTTGTAAGACCATCTTCGACATCATATGTGGTTACTTTTCCATCATGGATATTCATTCCTACTGTACCGATAAAAGAAAGATCAAAACGATAATTGTGAATTTGTTCAATTGCAAGAGTACCTATAAAACCATCTTTAGCGCGATTAAAATGTCCTCCAATGAAAATAAGATTTACTTTATGTTCCCCATGTCTAAATAATTGCATAATATCAATCATATTTGTAATAATTGTAAGTGATATATTTTTTTGATAAATACACTTGGCAAGTTCTAAATTCACTGTAGAGATTCCTAAAAAAATCACCGTATTTTCTTCAATCAATTCAACTGCTTTTTTCGCGATGATTTTCTTTTGTGATAAACGTACACTCATACGTTCATCTACATGGTAAGCATGGAGATTCTTTCTTACTTGCATAGCTCCTCCATGAATACGTTTTAAAAGTCCTTCTTTTTCTAGAGCCGTTAAATCTTTACGAATGCAATCTTCTGTGACTTCGAAATCATTTGCGAGTTCTTTAACTTTTACTTTTCCTTCTGTATTTAATCTTGCCAGTATTTGTTCATGTCTTTCTTGTTGAAGCATTTTTTCTACCTCTCTTTTATGACATTTTAACATATTCAAAATATCTTGAAAATGAGTAACAACACCCTTCAACTTGATAAAATATGTAAAATTACACATTTTATCAAGTTAGATACTTTTTCATAAAAAAAGGACTACAATGAGTCCTTAATGATTGGTAAGACAACCTTAAAGGTTGTTCCTTTACCTAATTCACTTTCTAAATGAATTGTTCCTTTATAATATTGAACAATGTGTTTTACAATTGCAAGTCCAAGACCTGTACCACCTGTTTCCTTATCACGCCCTGCATCACATCTAAAGAAACGTTCAAAGACACGCCCTTGATCAATAAGTGAAATTCCACGACCTGTATCACTTACTTCAATAATGTAGTCTTGATCAACAAGATAAGAATGAATATTTAAACTTCCTTTTTGTTTATTATATTTAACAGCATTATTAATAAGGTTGTTCATCAATTGTTGGATGTGTTGATGATTTGCTAGATAAGTTTGTGATGTTAAATCACATTCTACTGTAATTTCTCTTTTTTCTATTTCTACTTTTAATGATTCTAAAATATCATCAACAATTGGTTGGAGATGAACAGGATGTTTAATGACTTCAATATCTTTGTTTTCAAGTCTTGAAATCATTAAAATATCACCTATCAATTGTGACATATGATCAACTTCTTTTTGTATTTTATCCAATGCTTGTTTTCTTACTTTAGGATCATCAATCATTCCTGCTCGTAATAATTCACTATAACCTCTAATGGATGTCATAGGTGTTTTAAGTTCATGAGAAACATTTGAAAAAAATTCTTGTCTCATTTTTGTAGCATTAACAGATTCAGTAACATTTACAAAGAGCAAAGTCACTCCATATTCTACTTTAGCAAGATGGCAATCATAGACTTCTTCATCTTTTTTTAGAGTAACGATTTTAGGTTCTACACCGATATTTTCTAATTGATCTATAATTTGGTGATCGAAGATAAAATCTTGGATAGGTTGATTCACTTCCATTTTATCACTAAAAAGTTGTTTAGCTTTTTTATTGACCATAAGTATTTCATAATTTGTATCTAATAAAATGAACCCTTCATTCATTTTATCAAGAATACTATTTATTTTTAATCTTTCATTTTTCAAAGTTTTTAGTGTTTTTCTTATTGTATCTGCTTGTTCTTTAAGCTTTGTCGCAATAACATTAAATTCATCATATTGATAATGATCAAAACTTAAATAACGATTATCATTGATTTTAGAAACCTCTTCACTAATTTCCTCTAATGGTTTCGTAAGTGTTCTAGAAAAACGATAAGAAAGAGCTAAAGCAACACATAATGATAAAGCAGCACTAATAAATAATGGTTCTAAAAGTGGTCCTATATTATCAAAGATACCATTATAAGGAATCGCAATACGAACAACATAACCACGATGATAATAAGCCACATACATCATATTCTTTTTAACAGTTGAAGAATAACGTGTCGCATAACCAAACTGATCACTTAAAGCTTCTTTAAATTCACTACGTCCACTATGATTTTCTTGAATCCCCTCTTTATCACTATCCGCTAAAACATTTCCTTCTTTATCAATAATTGTTAAACGTGTATCTTTTGTATAAGCTAAATCATTTAATTTATCTATTTGTTTTTCTAATGGTTTTTGGTAATCAATTTGATTTTCTACAAGCTTTACCGTATAGTACATATCTTTTCTTGTTGTTTGCATCATTTGATCAGAAAGAATCACCATTGAAACACTTGAAGAAAATAATAACGTAATAATTAAAACTGTTGCAAAATATTTAAATAGAGCTTTATTCATCTTATTTCACTTCCTCAACATAGCGGTATCCTACACCTCTAATAGTTTTAATATACTTACTTCCATCATCATCCAATTTGGCTCTTAAAGCACGAATATGCACATCTAAAACTCTTGATTCACCTATAAAATCATAACCCCAAATATGATTTAAAATTTCATCTCTTTCGACTACACGTGTATGATTTTCTACTAAATAAAGAAGTAACTGATATTCTTTATTTGTAAGTTCCATGACTTGTCCATTATGCATCACTGTTCTTGTTTGTTTATCAATTTTTAAGGTTTGACTTTCAATAATCGGCGCTGCTTTAGGAGCATGTCTTCTAAGCAAAGAACGTACTCTTGCTTGTAATTCTAAAACCCCAAAAGGTTTTGTCATATAATCATCACTACCACTATCTAAACCATTGACTTTATCAATTTCTCGGTCCTTCGCACTTAAAATCAAAATAGGTAATTCTTGATCAGTTTCACGTATCTTTTTGATAGCATCAATTCCTGAAATGCCAGGTAACATTAAATCAAAAACAGCTAGATCCACTTGATCTGTTTTCATATTTTCTAAAGCATCTAAAGCATTTGAATATTGTTTAACAGTATAACCTGCACTTGTTAAAGCTAAATCTATAATTTCTCTAATATTTTCATCATCTTCTACTACATATATACATTCTTTCATTATTTCCACATCCTTTACATTATCTTAACATAGCAAAGGGGGGGTTATGTTAAGTTTAGGTTAAAAGTTGATTAGAAATAAAAGAACTTATACGATGTATAAGCTCAAACGGTTATTTGTCAAAAATCACTTTTAGATGTGCATAATCTTCAAAATATTCAACATTCATATCTTGATTTATTTTATCAATGTTATTTTCTTTATTTTCTACAAATAAATCTAATTGAACATATGCTTCATGTTCAATCAATTTTATTTCTAAATATGTTTTATCTGATTGTTCAAAAAAATTGGAAATAGTATTAATTATTTTATCACAATTATTAAAATCTTTAAAAAACGAATCATTTCCGATATTTATCAATAATTTTACTTTTGTATCAAATTGAGATTTTATTAGGAAAATATAATCATTCAATAATGTATCAAATATATAATTATTTGTCATGATATTTGTTTTCTCATCTAACAAATCATAAAAATGCTCTACCTGATTTTTTGCATCTTCATATTTTTGATCATCTATATTATTTTCTATCAAAATCAATCCATATCTTAAAGAATGCTGTATTTTCATAACATTATCATGAAGATAATGAACTAAAGACTTATTTTTTTCTATGTATTCCAATTCTTTATTTTTTAACACATATTCTGTTTTTTCATTATAGAGTCGTGTCATATGTATAAATAAAATACATACCACAAAAAATAAAACTGTTAACAAAAGTAAAACTAAATAGATATCATCTATTGTTTTTTGCATGTGGCCTACATTATTTAACAAAATGACATATATTCCAAAAATCAGCATCATGATTACTGATAATAAAAATTTATTTTTTTCAATGATTGCATTATTTATTTTAGATTTAAAAATTTCAATTATTATAATGATTACAAAAAACAAAATCCTTGCTGTAAACATAACCATTATTTTATAGGATTCCATGATTTCAACAACAGAGAGATGTGCAACTATTTTAATTAAAAGAATAACACATGTTGAAGTAAAAACAGAAATCCACGAAGGCAATATACAAAGAATAAAATTAAAAAGAACAAATTTCTTTTTCATTAAAGAGACAAAAATAAAACTTATAATACCTATAGCATACACTAGCACATTCCCAAATAAATTATATTTTTGTAAGAACTGCATAATGAAAAAATTAATAATAGATGTTATTAAACAAAATCTTTTCTTATCCTCTATATCACAAAAGACACATATCAATAAGGAGCCTAATAACACTTCTAAATAATCTAAAAAGAAATACATCATTTTAATAAATACTCCTTATACGATGCAATTACATCTTGTTGATACTTCTTTCCAATCTTTAAAGTAACTCCATTTCTCAATAATAACTCTTCTTTATAAATTTCTTTAACCCAAAATAAATTAACTGCATAGGATTTTTGAATTCTAATGATATTCGTAGAATTAATAAGTGACATCATTTTATTAAAAGTACTCGAATATTTATAATCATTAAATGGTGCATGAATCGTAATTTCATGTAAAAAGGATTCTAAATAAATGATATCTGATAATTGCATAGAGGTTTTTCTACCATTTAAATCAAAAGTAATAATTTTATGATTTTTATTAATATATTTTTGAATTAGAGTACATGCTATTTTCATATCTCTATCAAAATTATCTTTTCTAATAAAGTAAAAAGGTTGTACAATTAATGAATCAAAAATCATATCATTCATTGCTGAAACAAATATAATAATTGCATTAGAATTATTCTCTCTAATTTTTTCAGCAATTTTGATGCCATTTTTTTCTTTTAAATCAATATCCAAAAAGAAAATATCTCCTTTTTCAAAATAACGATCTTCAAAATGACTTGTTATACAATCTATTGAATAATCAAGAAAGATATCTTTAAATCCATCATACACCATACTCTCTATCTTTTTAGCAAAAACTTGATCATCATCTACTATCTTTATTAACATTCATATTTCACTTCTTTCTAAATAAAGTTACGAAAAGAAGTATACCATATTATTATTTTTTATACTTATCTTTAATTTCTTTAACATAATGTATTTGATCATTGAATTCTACCATCTCATTAATACAATCATTCAATTCATTTTCTTTTTCTAAATGCTCTAAACAAATAATTCTATAATATAACTTCATAATATATCCTATGTCTTTTTGTTGACTTGTAACCTTCTTTGATAATTCAAGAGCTTCTTCATATTCTTCATTTAAAATGAGATACATGATTTTAAAAAGTGGGTTTTTAACTTTATTATCCAATTGAGGATCATATAATTTTAAATATTCATCTTTTTTATTCAAATTATAATAATATTGTAATTTTATAGTATACCAATGTCTATTTTGCTTTTCATCAAAAATTCTTTTACTATTTTGTTCTACAAAGTTTTGATATTCTTCTTTATAATTAGAAATTTCTAAAAGAAAAATATATATTGTTATTAAACTGTCATTAATAGACTTATTATGAATTTTATCTATCGCTTCTTTTACTGTAGATAAATTCTTTTCAATATACTTATTTGACAACAATAATTTTGGAATATTCAATATATAAATATGCACTACAATACCAAACAAAACGATTAAAATCAAAGAATAGATTAATACCCTTTCTAAATGATTAATATTTATAATAACAATCAAAAAAGCCAATAAATAATAAACTAGTATAATGAATCGATAACTTAAAACTATCTTATTCTTCATCGTTTTTACCTACTTAGAAAGATATAAATCTAAAGGTGTTTTTGTATGTTCAACAACATAACCACTGCCACCTCTATCTTTAACATCTTCGACCAATGTTGTTATTAAAAGAGGTTGTTTACTATCTGTCGTCATTACTGTAAACCAACCAAGTTCTGTTCCTGTGGTATCACTTTGGCTTTGTTTGATTTCTGCTGTTCCTGTTTTTCCAGCAAGAGCCACATTATCATGATAAATACTATGGCCTGTTCCTTTTTCGTCTGCAATAACATTAATTAAATCTTCTTTTATTGTTTGTGATGTTTCTTTAGAAAAGACATTTTTAATCCATGTTTTTGTTTTTCCTTGAACGATATGGGGTTGATAAATTGATCCTTCATTGACAAATGAACTATAGATACTTGCAAGTTGTAAAGGATTCATCAAAATTTGTCCTTGCCCATAACCACTATCAGCAATGAATTGATCATTTACTTTTTGATTTTTATTGATATACTGACTTCTATTTAAAGCCAGTTCAAAAGGAATCTTTTCACCAATCTTTAAGTTTTTATAATATTTAAATAAATTATCTTTTCCAATATTCAAAGCACTTCTTGCAAAATAAACATTATCTGAATATGTGATGGCATTCTTTAAATTATTAGGTGAAGGAGCATGTAATGTTGTTACATAATAGCTTCCCCAGCTTGAATCTTTTTGCCATTTATCTTTAGCACCTAAATCTTTATCTGGACCAATTGTCTTTGTTTCTAAACCAATAGCTGCTGTAATAGGCTTCATTGTTGATCCAGGTGTATAGGTTTGTTTATAACGACTCATCATTGGTTGATTACTATCATTATTTAAAGCATTCCATTTATCTGTTGAAAGTCCTAAGACAAAATCATTATTTGAATAGGATGGCGTTGAAACAAGTGCTAAAACTTCTCCTGTCTGTGGATTTAAAGCAACAGAAGCACTTTTATCATTTTGGTATTCATTATAAAGACTTTGTTGTAAATCAATATCAATTGTTAAACGAATATCTTTACCATCTTTTGCTTCTTTTTGGGCAACTGTTTTAATGACATTATTATTTTCATCAACAATGACAATTTTTCCACCTACTTCTCCACGTAACTCTTTTTCATATGTTGCTTCAATACCGCTTCTACCAATTATTGAGTTACTTGTATAACCTTCATTTTTATGTTTTTTTAAGTCTTCTGAATTAACATTTTGGACATACCCAATGATATGAGATGTTATTTTATCATAAGGATAAACACGCATAGAAATCGTATTGATTTTAACACCTTTAATATTTAAAATTTCTTGTTGAATCAATTGATTCTTTACTTGTTCTGATACATTTTTAATAGGTACAAAAGAATCATCTTTGATCCAAGATGCACTCATTTTCTTTTGAATGGTTTCAACATCCGTTTCTAAATACTTAGCTATTTGTGCATAATCATTTTCACCATTAAGTTTTCCTCTTACAAGACCAAATGAATAAGCATTTCCTTGTTTAGCTAAATATTTTCCATTTCTATCTAAAATATACCCTCTATAAGGTTGTGTCGTAATCACTTTTACTTTGTTCTTATCAGAAAACTCATCAAAAATAAGTTGCTTATTAAATTTAATTTGTTCATTTTTAATTTCAATCTTATTTTTATATTTAACTTTTCCAGCTACAGTATCCATCGATATTTGATATTGAACCATATTATCTTTTTCATCTATTACTTTTACCTGTATATTACTTGGATTTATTACATCATAGATTTCTTTATGCTTTTCAATAAAATATTTTTGTGTAGGAGTATAGACTGTCTTTTGGTCTAACATTTGATACATTTGTTTATAATCTTTCTTTTTTAAAAGTTCAAAATATTCTGTAACAACTTGTTCATTACTTTTTCCATGATTAAAAACAAAAAATACCACTGTCATAAGCAGTACACAAACTATTGACCCAATTATAATATTTCTTTTCTTGTTCATATGGTAATCCTCCCTAATTAATACAATTATATGCGCTGATTAGCATTAATGATATATTTATTGCACAAGATGTTCTTTATTTGCATAAAAAGCTTTTTTTAAACTGTCATTTTGTGATATTGACTCAGAAATTATCATAAATTATAATATAAATGAAAAAAGGAATAGTCATAAACGACTAGCCTTGGATTTTCTTGAGAAAAATAACTACCTCAATGTTCGCCAAAACTTTTCGAGGTAGTTATTTTTTTGCATTATTTTCTATTATATATAGAAGTATTTATAGCAAACTATAATTTTTTCATGACGATAAATGTATAACTGATACAAAATATGAATTTAGATTTCAAATTTTTCTTAATAATTTAAGAAAAACATGTAAAAACTAAAGAAAACCACTCAAAATATTAAATTTCTTTACATCTTTTCTTACCTAATTATTACTTATTTTATTCGTAAGTTAAGTACAATTTTATTTTTGAATTACTTTTCAAACTTTCTCCTTCCATCAATGTATAAACATTTTTATCTTTTAACCTTTTTTCTGAAATAAAATAACATTTATAATTAGAAAAATCCTCATTTTCTAATAAATTAATTTTAGATATTGTTTTTGGTTTTGAGGTATTTATATTGCTAGAACAATCAAGATAAATACATGTATCTTCATCGATTAATTTCACAGTTATTTTCCCTTCATCAGCACTATAACCTTTAAATATATTTTTTATATCAAAATGATTATTGATTTCGTAACTGCCTAAAACATCTTGAATAATTTCACCATCTTTTTCATATTGAAAATAAAATGTTATATTATTGACATTTTTTGATAAGTAATGATATTTTGCATAATAAGTTGAAGATACATCATCTTGTTTTAAAGATAAAACAGCATCTTTTTCTAAAAACATATAATGAACAATACTTATACCAAAGGCAACGATAAAAAGAACAAAAATATAAAATAGCTTCTCATTCTTTTTAGCTATATGTCTACGAATTTGACCTAGCATAATAATACCTCCTTATATTTTTATTATATAGAAATCAATCATCCTTTTAAATCAAATAAAGAAAAAACCTCTCTAAAAGAGGTCTAAATTAATCGCGCATTGTTAAGTTTTCCTGTTTGGTTGAACTCAATCCATTCACAGATATTAACAACATGATCACCAATTCTTTCAAAATACTTTGCAATCATTAAGAAATTGATTGTTAAATCACCTTTATCATTTGATTCTTTAATCATTTGAATAATATCTTTTTTAACTTGATCAAATAATTCATCCATTTTAATATCCATCTTCTTTACTTCTAAAGCATGGTTTAAATCATGTTGATGGAAAGCATCTAAAGCTTCTTTAACCATTTTAGTTGCAATTTTTGCCATATCTTGAATATGACCAATCATTAAGAAACTATCCATTTCTTTCATTTCTAAAATCAATTCCGCAATATCTGCACTTTGATCTCCAATTCTTTCTAAATCAGTAACTACTTTTAAAGCAGTTGAAACATCTCTTAAATCAGAAGCAACGGGTTGTTGTTTTAAAATCAATGATAAACATTTTGCTTCAATAGATCTTTCCACATCATTAATTTGTTTATCACCATGAATAATATCTTGGGCAAGTTCATAATCTTGTTCCTTAAAAGCTGTAACACAGTTTTCAATAGCTAAAACAACAAGATGACACATTCTATCTAAATCAACATGCATCTTATTAAGTTCTTGATCAAATTGACTTCTTGGCATTCTAATTTCCCCCTATCCAAATCTACCAGTAATATAATCTTCAGTTCTTTTATCTTTTGGCATACCAAAGACATCTTTTGTCGGTCCATATTCAACCATTTCTCCTACTAAGAAGAAGGCTGTATAATCAGCAATACGACTTGCTTGTTGCATATTATGAGTAACGATAGCAATCGTATATTGATCTTTTAATTGTAATAAAAGTTCTTCTATTTTAAGTGTTGAAATCGGATCTAAGGCACTTGTTGGTTCATCTAATAAGATAACTTCTGGTTGTACAGCTAAAGCACGGGCAATACATAATCTTTGTTGTTGTCCACCAGATAAACCTAAGGCACTTGAATGTAAACGATCTGAAACTTCATCATAAAGTGCTGCTGCTTTTAAACTATCTTCAACGATTTTATCAAGTTGTTTTTTATTTTTAATACCATGAATACGTGGTCCATAAGCGACATTATCATAAATTGACATAGGGAATGGATTTGGTTGTTGGAAAACCATCCCAACTTTTTTTCTAAGTAAAGTTGTATCAACACGGCTATCATAAATATCTTCACCATCTAAGATAACATCCCCTTCAATTTTAACGTTATCAACATAATCATTCATACGATTTAGTGTTTTTAAAAATGTTGATTTACCACACCCTGAAGGGCCAATAAACGCTGTAATTTTATTTTCTTTAATATCTAAACTGACATCTTTTAAAGCATGTTTTTGTCCATAATACAAATTCAGATGTCTTGCTTCTATTTTATTTTCCATCTTAATTATCCCCTTTATTTACATCAAATCTGCGACTGATCCATTTAGCTAACATATTTAAACCTAAAACAATAACTACTAAAACAAGAGCAATCACAAATGAAACTTCATAATTACCTTTAGCCATTTCTAAATATAATTGAATAGTAAGAGTTCCCCCACTACTTAACAAATGTTTAAAAATATTAGTAGGTAAAATAGCAACTGAGCCTGCCGTAAATAATAAGGCAGCGGATTCAGCAACAATACGTCCCATCGCAAGAATGACTCCTGTTAAGATACCAGGAATTGCACTTGGTAAAAGAACTGTACGAATCATATACCATTTTGTTGCTCCAATTCCTAAAGCAGCTTCACGATAGCTTTTAGGAACACATTCTAAAGCTGTTTGGGTATTTCTTGAAATGATTGGTAAAATCATAATGGCAAGCGTAAGTGAACCTGTCAAAATTGAAAATCCTAAATGACAAACAGATCCAAAGAACAACATTCCAAATAATCCATAAATAATTGATGGAATACCTGCTAAAACTTCCGTTGTAAATGAAATGATACTAACGAATTTTTTATTTTTTGTATATTCATTTAAATAAATTGCTCCACCAATTCCTATTGGACAAGCAATTAAAAGTGTCACAATAACAATATAAAGTGTATTAATAATATTAGGTAATATACCTACAGTATCATTAATAATACTTGTTGTATTTACTAAATAAGAAAAATCAAAGGCTGGTATTCCTCGATAGAGAATATAACCAATAATAACTAATAAGATAAAAATTGAAAGAAATGAACTTAATTGAATAAGTGCATAGAGAATTTGATCACTAACACGTTTCTTTTTTTCTAATATTGTATTATTCATCTAAGTCACCTCTTTTTAAAACATATGTTAAGATTAAGTTAATAATCATGATAAAGATAAATAGAACAAGTCCAATTGTGAATAAAACTTGACGATGTGTACCACTAGCATATCCCATTTCTGAAACGATGGCTGTTGTTAAAAAACGTACCGAATTAAATGGAAGTGGAAGAGATACTGCATTTCCGGCTACTAACAAAATAGCCATCGCTTCTCCAATAGCACGACCTACACCAAGTACAATAGCTGACATAATTCCAGATTTAGCACTTGGTACAACAACCTTAAAGATTGTTTGAATTTTACTTGCCCCTAAAGCCAGTGAGCTTTTACGATAATCATCAGGTACAGCTTTTAAGGCTGTTTCTGAAATATTAATAAGTGTAGGTAAAATCATAATTGCTAGTACGATAATAGCTGATAAAAGATTGGCCCCACCTGTAAATTGATGTGTTTTAGAACCATGGTAAATCATTAATTCTAATTTATACATCATTGGATTGACAATCAAAATACCTAATAATCCATAGACAACAGACGGAATCCCTGCAAGTAATTCAATTGCTGATTTTAATATTTTTCTAAGTTTTACTGGTGCAATTTCAGCAAGGTTAATTGCTGTAAATAAACCAATAGGTACTCCTATACAGATTGCTAGAAAAACCCCAACAATGGATGTTAATATAACATAAGCAATCCCATATTGAGGATTGGCTGCTGTTGGTGCCCACGTTGTAGAAAACAAAATACCTGTAATTCCTTCTTTAAAGATGGCAGGTGTCCCTGAAATAATCATATATCCTGTAATAGTAACAACTGCTAAAACAGAGATAATAGCACAGCCACGAAAGATCATCGCGGCTGTTTTTTCTACTAGGGATTTTGCTTTCTTATGGCTAATAATTGATAACTTTTTTTCCATAATACTTCCCTCTTTATTTTTTATTTATTTGGTGTTACTAAACCAACTTTTTCAATGATTTTTTGTCCAGCATCACTATTGATGAAATCAAATACTGCTTGAACTTGTTTAGATTGTTCACTAATTTTTCCATTTGTAGCCATTACGAATGGTCTTTGTAAAGCATAACTTCCATCTTTTACAGTTTTTTCACTAGGTTCAACACCATCTAATTGAAGAGGAGAAACTGTATCATCTAATACATCTAATGAAACATAACCGATTGATCCAGAAGTTTTAGCAACTTTAGCAAGAACAGCACCAGTTTCATTTAATTCTTGAGCATATTGACATTGTTCTTCAATTCCTAATAATTCTTCAAATGCTCCACGCGTACCAGAACCAGCTTCACGTCCGATAACTACGATTGCTTCATCTTGTCCACCTAAATCTTTCCAGTTAGTAATTTGTCCTGTATAGATTTTTGCTAATTGATCTTTAGTTAAGTTTGTTACTTTATTAGATTTGTTTGTAATTGTTGCGATACCATCGATAGCAACAATATTTTCTTCTAATCCTTTTGCTTTTTCTTCATCTGTTAAAGCACGAGAAGAATCTCCGATATCTGTTGTTTTTGAAGCAACTGCTTCTAGACCTGCACCAGATCCTGTAAATTGTGCTTCTAATTGTAAGTTTGGATATTTTTCTTTAATTCCTTCTGATAAGGCATTAACGAATTTTTCCATTGAAGTTGATCCATTTAAACTTACCTTTCCACTAATGTCATCTGATGCACTATTTGATCCTCCGCCACATCCGGCTAAACCAAGACACATCATGAAAACTATTAAAACACTTAATACTTTCTTTTTCATTTTTTATTTACCTTCCTTTGTTTTCTCTTAAGATATTATTTATTTTTGTTTCCTTTTCTTAAGACACTCCTATCATAGTGTTTTTCAACACTTTCAAAAATCAAAAGAACGTATGGTTTATGTTAAGTTTATGTAAAATGAAAAAAGTCCATGTTTATAAACACGAACTCACTTTTTATTATTTTTTCCCATAACATTTACCCTTAGTAACTCCTTTTTCTTCAAGTTCATTTAAAAGTTCTCTTGTTCTTCTTTCTTTAATATCTAAATCTTTTATAAGTTCACTTGCTTTATACCATTCTTTAGGTTCCATAAGGGTTAGAGCTTTTTCATATTTCTTTTTTGTTTTTGCTTTTCTAAATATTCTAATACTTCTAAAGTTGTACTTACTTCAATATGACTATGATAAGGAAGTAAATAGTCTACATCTTTTAGGGTCATATTATTTGTAATTGAATAAAAATTGTCCTATATCGCTAAATAACAGATTTTTTAAAATATCATTTATTTTTGTTGAATCATTCATAACCTGGCTCCTTTAATCAAATTTCTATCTAATATTATTTTATCCACACTCCCATAAAAGTACATTATTGATATCTCATACCACTATAACTATCAGTTATACAAAAAAGTGAGAACTACGTCCCACTATTTTCTTACATATTTTAAATATAAACCTAATTTCATTAAGAGATCACTTTGTTTTATTTATATAGAGCTAACCACTTACACTATCAAGCACGCTATAAACTTTTCTCCACTAGCGTTTTAAGCCACAAATCATTTCTACAGTTGCTGGATCATAGTGAGAGAAAAATGAACTTGTATCTTTATTAAGTGAAGTAATTGTTTGCATATCTTCTTCACTTAATTCAAAATCAAAGATATTTAAGTTTTCTTGCATTCTTTCTTTTCTGACTGTTTTAGCTAAAGGAACAATTCCTCTTTGTACAAGCCATCTTAAAATAACTTGTCCAACTGATTTATTGTATTTGTTTCCAATTTCTACAAGTGTTTCATTTGTGAAGATACCATTTTTACCTTCCGCAAATGGTGCCCATGCTTCTAATTGTACACCGTATTTTGTATTGTAAATTAAAGCTGTATCTTGTTGATGGAAAGGATTCACTTCTACTTGGTTAACAGCTGGTACAACTTCTGTATCTAAAGCTAAATCTACTAAACGATCTGGATAGAAGTTAGATACACCAATAGCTTTAATTTTTCCTTCTTTATACAAATCAATTAAAGCACGATAAGCTCCATGATAATCTTTAAATGGCTGATGTAATAAAACCAAATCAAAATAATCTAATTGCATTTTCTTTAATGATTCTTCAACGGAAGCTTTTGCCTTTTCATAACCATAATTAGAAATCCATACTTTAGTAGTAATAAATAATTCTTCTCTTGGTACATTTGTTTCTTGAATTGCTTTACCAACAGCTTCTTCATTTCCATAAGATTGTGCAGTATCAATTAAACGATATCCTGCATCGATTGCATCTAAAACAACTCTTTTACATTCTTCTTCATCTTTAACTTGGAAAACACCAAAACCAACAACTGGCATTTTCACTCCATTATTTAATGTTTTGTATTCCATAATTATTCTCCTTCTTCAAAATTACATTTTGTTGTGGCAAGTCTTTGTAAAGATTCTTTAGTCACTTTATAAAATTGTGTATGTTTATTCACTTTTTCAATTTCTTTCATGTCTTCATCTGTTAGTTCAAAATCAAAGATTTGTGCGTTCGCTTCAATATGATCTAATGATTTACTTCCCGGAACAAGACCAAATCCCATTTGAAGATGCCATCTTAAAATAATTTGTACCGTTGATTTATGATATTTCTTTGCAAGTTCTACAAAGATTGCCTCTTTTAACATTTCACTATTTCCGTGACCTAAAGGATACCATGATTGAAGCTGTATATGATTTTTCTTACAAAAATCATATACATGTTCTGCTGGATAATAAGGATGACATTCTACTTGCATAATCATTGGTGGTATTTCACATTGATCAACGATTTCTTGAATTTGTGAAACTTGGAAATTAGAAAGTCCAATCGCTTTGATTTTTCCTTCTCTATAGGCTTTTTCTAGCATCTTATAAGCATAGATATAATTATTAACGAGATGATGTAAAATCATAACATCAATATAGTCTACGCCTAATCTTTTTAAAGTATCATCAATAGCTTGATCATTTTCATAAAGTGTAGGTCCTAATTTTGTTTCTAAATAATAATCTTCTCTTTTTAATCCTGATTGTTTTAAACCTTTTCCTACTTCAACTTCATTTCCATAACGGTTGGCTGTATCAATGAGTTGATAGCCATGGTTTAAGGCAAAAGCCACATTGTCTTCAATTTGTTTACCAAATTGTTGAATGGTACCAAATCCAAGTTGAGGGATTTGGTACCCATTGTTTAAAGTAATAAAATTAGTCATGAATTTTTAATCCCATTAAACGTGTTTCGTTGGCAGGATCTTCAGGATTATGAGATGGTTTGTTTGTATCTAAGGCTTGCATTGCTTTCATTTCTTCATCTGTTAATTCAAAATCAAAGATATCAATGTTTCCTTTCATTCTTTCTTCATTTGTAGATTTAGGTAAAGAAATAACTCCTTCTTGATAAATCCATCTTAAGATAATTTGACCAGCATTTTTATGATATTTTTTAGCTAATGAAACAATTGTTTCATTTTCTAATAAATCTTTATTTCCATGTCCTAATGGATACCATGCTTCTAAACGAATATTGTTTTCAGCCATTACTTTTCTTAATTCTTTTTGTTGAACAAATGGGTTAAATTCTACTTGGTTAACTGCTGGCATTACAGTCATACCGTCTTTAAATTTATTCCATAAGTTCACAGTAATATTAGAAATACCGATAGATTTAATTTTACCTGCTTGATACGCTTCTTCTAAAGCTTTCCAAGCTCCTAAATAATCACCATAAGGTTGATGTAATAAATAAAGATCAATATAATCTACTCCTAATAATTTCATAGAAGTTTCAATACCTTTTTTCGCATTTTCATAACCATAATCTTGTAACCATAATTTAGAAGTAATAAAGATTTCTGAACGATCAATACCACTATCTTTAATTGCTTTTCCTACATCACTTTCGTTGCAGTAACCAGCAGCTGTATCAATATGACGATATCCTGCTTTTAAAGCTGCTAAAGTTGCATCATAAGTAGGTCCATCATTAGGAATCATGAAGACTCCAAATCCTACTGCTGGGATTGTTTGTTTATTATTTAATTCAAATGTTTTCATTATGATCTCCTCCAATTTCTATCTTTATTTTAGTTTTAAATTCTATAAATGTACAATATAAATAGTGCATGTTAGTATAACTGGAAGTTATACTTGTTGGTTTGCTTCAATAATATCTTTTAGACTTACTTTTTCATGTCTATAACGAGCATTAGGATTGGCGTCTTTCAATTTTGTGATGATGGCCTTTGATGGACAGTTTTGTGCACATGCTAAGCAAAATTCACAGGTATTTTGTTTTCTTTTAGCCTTTTTATCTTCAATATAGAAAAGACCTCTTGGACAAACCTTTGTACAAATACCACAGCCAACACATTTATCAGTTACCGTAATTTGTTCACCATTAATGAGTTCTGGATTTTTCGCAAAGATTTCTTTGGCAGAAGCATGGAAATCTCTTCCTGCCTGTGTTGCTTCAGGAATTTCTTCTTTTTTATTTTGGATATCTTGAAGTGCTTGTTGGATTTGTTGTTCAACATTTTTATTCATTGCTCTTTGTTCATTCATATCAAAAGATGGTAAGTAGTTATCTACCATTAAAATAGAATGAATATAATTTACATGTCTTCCTTTTTCTTCTAATAAGCGTGCTATACATTCAGGAGCATCTGTGACATCTTTTCCATAAGTTAAAATCAAATAGAAATAATCTGTTTCAAATGTTGCCTTTTCTAAAAACTCTAAAACAATTTTGGGTGCTTCTCCTGCATAAACAGGATAAACAATTCCTATTTTTTCATCTTTAAATTTTAAGTTTTCTTGATGTAAGATTTGAGGGATACTGATGGGCTTTTCTTCAATTTGTCTCGCCACATACAAACTATTCCCTGTACCTGTAAAATAAAATAACATATTCCTTTCTCCTTTTAATCATGTATTTTATATTTATTAAGCCATTTTGCGGTCATATAATTTTGATGATCAATAATTTCACTATAACCTAAATCAAGTTGTTCTATTTGTTTTTTATCTTCTTTATCTAACTGAAAATCAAAAATATCTATATTTTCTTTCATACGCTTTAAATGTGTGGTTTTAGGAATGGCAATAATGTGATTTTCTAGATGCCATCTTAGAATAATTTGTGAAACTGATTTTTGATGTTTTTTCGCAATATCTAATAACATTGGATGATGAAAGATATCACGTTGTCCTTCATTTAAAGGGCCCCATGCTTCTAACAGACAATCACATTGTTTTAAAACACATTTTTGATTTTTTTGTTGATAGAAGGGATGAAACTCAAGTTGATTGATCATAGGGTGTATCAAACTATTCATATAAAGATCCATGAATCTTTCTGGTGAAAAGTTACAAACACCAATTGCTTTGATTTTGCCTTGTTGATAAAGTTCTTCCACAGCTTTCCATGAGCCATAATAATCACCATAGGGTTGATGAATTAAATAAAGATCTAAATAATCAACTCCTAAGTTTTCTAATGATTGATGAAATGCCTGTAACGTATTTTCATAACCGGCATCTTGAACCCATACCTTTGTTGTCAAATAGATTTCTTCTCTTTTAAGTTTTGATTCTTTAATGGCTTCCCCTATTTCTTTTTCATTTTGATAAGAAGCGGCTGTATCAATCAAACGATAACCTGCTTCAAAAGCTTTTAAAACACATTCTTTTGTTTGTTTAGGAGGTATATGTAAAGTACCGTATCCTAACATCGGTAGTTGATAACCATTAGCCAAAGTTATATATTCCATATCTTGTTCCTCCTTACATCTTTATTGTAGATTTCAAAGAAACAAAAGTACAATATCAATAAATCATCTCACTATAACTGTCAGTTATACAAAAAAAGCTATCCAAAGATAGTTTTTTACCAAATATTGCCATAAAATTCCAACCTTCATCGTTTTTATCAAAGGACGTATTATATAGAAAAGCAACTAAGGTCGCATTGGCAGAGCCATAATAATCAGGTGTTCCAACGACAAGTCCATCTGCCTCTTCAAACTTTTGATCATCAATCGCATTGACACAATCATCAAAGACACAATGACCTAATCTTGCTTTACATGATATACAGGCAATACATCCACGAATATCCTTATTTCCAACATGCTCAATTTCACTTTCAATATCTTCTTGATCAAAGATTTTAACCATTTCATCGAGGGCAATCTTTGTATTTTCTCTTGGACGAGGGCTTCCACTAATTATTAATATTTTTATTTTAATATATGCATTAAAAAAGCACATTATCATTCAATTGTCTCACTATAACTCAAAGTCATAGTGTGTTATAATAACGAAAAGGACGTGAAACTATGATTGAATTTAACCAACTTGAACATCTTGTATCCATTGCGAAAAATAAAACCATTTCAAAAGCCGCTGAGGAATTGTTGATTTCTCAACCAGGACTTACAAGATCTATGCAAAGATTAGAAGATGATTTAGGACTTTCTTTATTTAATCGTAAGAAAAATAAAATTGAATTGAATGAAAATGGAAAACTTGCGGTAGAATTTGCACAAAAGTTACTTGATGGACGAGAAGAAATGATTAAAGAACTTACAAAACTTAGTCAAAATCATATTTCTTTTGGTTCTTGTGCACCAGCTCCTTTATGGGGTGTTGAATATGCTTTATTAAATAATACAGAAGCCCAAATTGAAAGTACCCTAGTTCAAGATGAAAAGACATTAATTGAAGGTCTAGAAAAAAGAGATTATTCTTTAATCGTTTTACATCATCCTTTACAAGATAAAAAATATATTTCACAAGAATTTTTAAATGAATCTCTTTATTTGTCTGTGCCTCCGGCACATCCTTTAGCACCTTTTAAAGAAATATCTTTTTCTGATTTAAACGGTCAAAGTGTTTTACTTCTTACACGTATTGGTTTTTGGAATAAAGTTTGTCAACGTATGATTCCTGAATCACATCTTTTATTTCAAGACGATCCTTCTGTTTTTAATGAACTTACAAAGATGTCCGCTTTACCTAATTTTAGAAGCAATATCACGATTCAAAGAGAAGAGGCAGAAGATAATCGTATTTTAATACCGATTACTGATCCAGAAGCCCATGTTCGTTATTATGCGATTTATCCAAAAGATAAAAGAAATTTATTTCAACCTATTATTAAACAAATCAAAAATATTGATTGGAAAAAAACAAAAGAGCTATCTAAATGATAGCTCTACTTATATTGTATAAACATTTTTTCAATTCTTTTTTTCATTTCTTCTTGTAAAGAATAAGGTTTAATAACTTTTACATGATCTTGTAACATCATGAGCCATCCTATCAATCCATCAGAAATAAGAACATCTTCTATAGTAAGATGATAGCGATTTTCAAAGTCTTTTTTAACAGGATGATCTTGTCCAAATTGATCAATGACTTCTCTTAAAACCACTTCATCAAAACTAATTTCAAGTGTATCCTTTTGTCCTGAAACATACATATTTATATGATCAACTTCTTGTTCTAAATCAAATTGTTCCCCTTCTTCAAAAGGGCTTTTATGATTTCTTACAAGACGCATACGATCAAGACGATAAATAGAAAGTTTATCAGGTCGTTGGTTAAAATAACCTAATACATAGTATTTAGAATCTCTTTGAATTAGTTTATAAGGAGAAATAATATAGAATTCATTATTTTCTTTATGGTTTCCATGATTATGCGCAATTTCTACAAACTTATTTCTTTTGATTTCATAACTTACATATTTAAAATAAATATTTTTCTTTTCATGAATTGCTTTAATGACGGTTGTCATATTTAAAAGCAGATTATAATTTCTTGGTTGATTTTTTCTTGGTTGATTTTGAATACGTGAAAGTTGTTTACTTGAACTTAAAGTTTGTAATTTTGTGAGTAAAGCATTTACTTCATCTTCATTTAAATCATTATTGAAAAGCACACTATCCCATAGATATTGAAATTGTCCATCATTAAAGAATTCTTCATCAATACTATAGCCTTTTCGATGTTTAGTTTTAATGATTTCTTTTTGATAAATATATTTAGATAATTCATTAATATTTCTAATTGCTTGATAAACTGTTTTAATATCTACTTTAATTTGATAGTTTTCTTCAAGTAGTTTTTTTATTTCAACAGCAGGTATATAATCTAAAGATTCTTTAATAATTAAATATGTGTAATAAAGTCTATCCATAATGATCTCCTATCTAGCATACAATGTGGAATATGTCTTATCTTTATGATACAACATTTCATAACGGGATGGTGAATAATTATAAAGAGATTTTTCAAAGCGTTTAAATGATTCATCTATTGTAACAAATGGTAAATGAAAATAAGCTTGTTTATATTGTTTTTCTAATAAAAGAATAAGACTTGCTTGATAATGTGTTTGTTCATCACTCATCATTTTATAATGTGTCATACCTAAAATGACTTGATTGAGTTGATTCATTTTAAATGTAAGCAAATGCCTTACTAGACAATAAATTTCTATATTAAAATCACTATGATCTAAAATATAATAAAATAAATTATATTTATATTCGACTAATGGTTTAAAATGTTGATTGATTAATAAATTCATCATGACTAAATGATATTCCATTTCATTATAAGATAAACTACAATCAATATATCTTTTAATATTTGAAAAAAGCCATAATTGAATATCTTTTCTTTTATTTAATTTTCTTTTTAATTGAAAAACATCAATACACGTATTCATTAAATCATAAATATCTTGTTGATAAATTCCATCACTATGAATTAATAAATACGTTTTTACTTCCATAATTGATACATCTGTCATTTGTTCATAACTTTTAACTACCATTAAAATCATCCCCTTTTCTTTATCTATATTATAGGAAAATGATGATTTTTATGATTAATTTGTATCTGTTTTAAAGCCAAAAAAAAGGAGTTAAATAACTCCCTTATTTTCTAAGAATTTTCTAATTTTCTTTGTTGCCGCTTTAAGTTCTTCTAAACTATAGGCATAAGAAACACGAATATAACCTTCTCCAGCTTCACCAAAAGCACTTCCTGGCACGCAGGCTACTAACTGATCATTTAATAATTCTTCACAGAATTGTTCCGATGTTAAACCTGTTGATTTGATGCATGGGAAAACATAGAAAGCCCCTTGTGGTGTAAATGTTTTAAGTCCCATTTCATTAAATGTTTTGACTAAGAAATTTCTTCTTGCAAGATAAGCTTGTCGCATTTTTTCAATTTCTTCGTCACAATGTCTCATTGCTTCAATGGCACCATATTGAGCACATGTTGGTGCTGACATAATGACATATTGATGAATCTTTTTCATCATTTTAATAAGATATTCATTAGCAAGAACATAACCTAAACGCCATCCTGTCATCGCATAAGCTTTTGAAAAACCACTCACTAAAATAACTTGATCTTTGATTTCATCAAAAGATGCAATTGAACAGAATTTATGTTCATAAGAAAGTTCTGCATAGATTTCATCAGTTATGATCATAATTCCTGATTCTTTAAAGATAGGCACCAATTTTTCATAGTCTTCTTTTGTCATAAATCCACCTGTTGGATTACTTGGATAGTTTAAAAGAATGGCCTTTGTTTTTTCATTGATAGCTTCTTTTAAAAGTTCAGGTGTTAATTTAAATTCATTTTCTTCAGTTAAAATAATGTTTCTTACTACTCCACCAGCAAGTGCAACACCTGGTGTATAAGCAACATAACTTGGTTGTAATAAAATGACTTCATCACCTGGACTAATAATTGTTCTAAAGGCTAAATCGATTCCTTCAGATCCCCCAACAGTGACAATACATTGTTCTGGTTTATAATCTAAATTAAATCTTCTTTTTTGATATTTACAAATTTCTTTTCTTAATTCTAATAACCCTTGATTAGCAGTATAGAATGTTTTTCCTTTTTCAATTGAATAGATTGCAGCTTCTCTAATTGTCCAAGGGGTTGCAAAATCAGGTTCACCTACCCCTAAAGAAATAACACCTTCCATTTGATTAGCTAAATCAAAAAATTTACGAATTCCACTTGGTGGAATATCTTTTACAATAGGATTAACAATTTTTTCAAAATCCATTATGGAGTTACCAATAATCTTTCTGCTGCATCTTTATTATCATCCTCAACAAGTTTACCCATGTTTTTATATTGTTTCAAAACATACATTGTGGCTGTTCTTTCAATACCTTCAATAACCGCTAAACGACTATTAACGAATTTAGCAACTTCCACCATTGTTTTTCCTTTAACAATTAATAAAAACTCATAATTTCCCGCTAATAAATACATTGTATCTACTTCTGGAAAATTATAGATTTTTTTTGCAATACGATCATATCCATAATCTCTTTCAGGTTTCGCGTTAACTTGAATTACTGCTGTACACACATCGTGATTTGTTTTATCCCAATTGATCAAAGTATGATAACCATAGATTGTTTTATTTTTTTCTAAATCTTTAATTGTCTTATCAACATTTTCTTCTGTTTCGTTTAAGGCGGCCGCAAGATCAACGACTTCCATTTTCGCGTTGTTTTCAATTAATGATAAAAGTAAATTTTCATCCATATCCTCTTCCTCCTTATTATGACTCTAATTATATACTAATTTAGAGGTAAGGTAAATTGAATTTTTATTAGAAATAAGAGGAGTTGTTTCTTGTCTAGATAAGTAAAGTGTTCTATAATAAATATGAGGTGAAATTATGATTATACAAAGTAAAAAAGTCTGGATTGCGGATCAATTCACGCCAGCACAATTAGAATTAGAAGATGGAATTATTAAAGAAATATATCCTTACAATGAAAAAGAAGTTACGAAAGATTATGGAGATTTAAGAATTCTTCCTGGCTTTATTGATATTCATTGCCATGGAGCTTATGGTTTTGATACAAATGATGCTAATCCTGAAGGATTAAGAAAGTGGGCAAAAGGAATCGTTGATGAAGGAGTTACTTCTTTCCTTGCGACAACTCTTACTCAAAGTGAAGAAGTTCTTACAAACGCGGTAAGTAATGTCGCAAAAGTTGTAGAAGAAGGTTATGAAGGTGCAGAAATCTTAGGTATTCATTTTGAAGGTCCTTATTTAAATAAAGCACATAAAGGAGCTCAACCTGAAGAATATTGTGTAAAACCTAATATTGAACAATTTAAAAGATATCAAAAAGCTGCTCATGGTTTAATTAAATATATTACTATGGCTGTTGAAAATGATGAAGATTACGCTCTTACAAAATATTGTAGTCAAAATAATGTGGTCGTAAGTATTGGACATTCAAATGCAACTTATGAACAAGCTGTTCAAGCATACGCTCATGGAGCAAGAAGTATGACTCATGTTTATAATGCAATGACACCATTTACACATCGTGCAAATGGTCTTGTTGGTGGAGCCTTACGTATTAGAAATATGTATGGAGAAATTATTTGTGATGGAAATCATTCTACTCTTGCCGCTTTAAATAATTTCTTTACTTCAAAAGGTCCTGATTACAGTATTATGATTACAGATTCCTTAATGTGTAAAGGATTCCCTGTTGGTACTAAATTTGATTTTGGTGGACAAGAAGTTGTTATTTATCCAGATGGAAGTGCTCATTTAGTAGAAGCAGGTAACTTAGCTGGTTCTACTTTAAATGTAAACAAAGGATTAAAAATCTTAATTGAAGATGCTTTAGTTCCTGTTAATTACGCGATCAATGCATGTACATCAAACCCAGCAAGATGTTTACATGTTGATGATCGTAAAGGAACAATTGGCGTTGGTTATGATGCTGATCTTGTTGTTTTAGATAGAGATTATGAAGTTGTTCAAACTTATTGTAAAGGCATTGGGCAAAAATAATGTTTTGAGATGCTTCATGCATCTCTTTTTTCTTATATAGAAAGTTTTTTATAGTTATTTTATGGTACAATTATTTCAAAAGGAGGCGATTTTGTGTATCGTTTTTACGTATCAAGTTACGCTAAAGGAAAAGAAAAAGGTCTTTATGTATGTACTCTAGATGAAACTAAAAATGAACTTCATTTAAATAAACATATTCCTACCGAAGATTTTCCTTCTTATGTTATTAAAAAAGATGATTATCTTTATGTATCTTTAAAAGATGCACGTGTTGGTGAAGGAGGAGGTGTCGCAAGTTATCATATTGAAGAAGATGATTTAAAACAACTTTCTTTTTATAATTCCCATGGTCGTTCTTATACTCATTTATGTTTAAGTCCTGATCAAAAATATTTATTTACAGCCAATTATCACGTTGGAGCAACAGCTGCTTTCCCTTTAAAGGATCATAAAATTGGAGATAAACTTTCAGTTGTTCACCATCATGGTTCAGGAATTGATTTACTTAAAAGACAAACAAGTCCTCATGCTCATTATGTAGGAATTACTCCTGATCATAAATATCTTTACAGTGTTGACCTAGGTGCTGATAAAATTATTATGTATGAATTTATTAATGAAAAATTACAAGAAACATCATTAAGTCAATCTGTGATTCCTGGTAGTGGGCCTCGTCATATGATTTTTTCTCATGATGGTAAATATTGTTATCTTGTTAACGAAATTGCAAATAGTATTATGGTTTATCAATATGAAGATGGACACTTTACTTTGATTCAAGTTATTCATTGTGTACCTCGTCATTTCCATGGCTTTTCAAGTGCTGCTGCTATTCATATGACATCAAGTGGTAAACATATTATTGTTTCTAATAGAGGTCATGATAGTATTGTCCTTTATCGTGTGAATCAAGAAACTGGAAAAATCACTTTACTTTATATGGTGCATACTGGAAAAGGACCTCGTGATTTTAATATTATTGATGATCGTTATATTGTTGTTGCTAGTCAAGAAGATGATCGTTTGGAGCTTTATACATTTGATGAAGAAAAAGAAGAAATTAAGCCTACAGGAAATACCTTAGATATTATTCAACCTGTTTGTGTGGCTTTATAAAAGGAGAAAAATTATGAAATACGAAATTGTTGGAGATACTCTCCCTGTTGTTATTTGTCATTTAAATAAAGGTGAAAAAATGATTAGTGATAGTGGTGCTATGGCTTGGATGGATCCATGTATGAAAATGGAAACAAATGGTGGTGGTGCTGGTAAAATCATCGGTAGAATGTTTTCTGGTGAAACTTTATTTAGAAATAGTTATACGGCAAACAAAGATGGTTTGATTGCCTTTGCCTCAAGTTTCCCTGGAAAAATTGTCGCTATTGATGTAGAGCCTGGAAAAGAAGTCATCATTCAAAAATCTGCTTTTCTAGCTAGTGAAGAAAATGTAGAAACATCGGTTTGCTTTAATAAGAAATTTTCTTCTGGTATATTTGGTGGTGAAGGTTTTATTTTAACAAAGATTTCAGGACACGGAACATGTTTTATTGAAATTGATGGAAGTACCGTAGAATATAATTTACTACCAGGTCAACAAATGGTGATTGATACCGGTTATCTTGCAATGATGGATGCTACTTGTAAAATGGATATCCAATCAGTTCCTGGTTTAAAAAATAAATTTTTAGGAGGAGAGGGATTATTTAATACAGTGGTTACTGGCCCTGGTAAAATTGTGGTTCAAACAATGCCTATTTCAGCAGTCGCAAATTCACTTGCAAGATTTTTCCCTCAAGGTAAATAATGAAGAAATTGTTTTGTTTTGATATTGATGGTACTTTAAGAACAACCACAGATCATCAAGTACCAGAAAGCACTGTCAAAGCTTTAAACTTATTAAGAGAAAAAGGACATCTTTTACTAGTTTCAACAGGAAGAAGTGTGGATTCTTTAAAAAATACACATATTTATGATACTTTTTCTTTTGATGGCTATGTATGTAATAGTGGACAAGCTTTATTAGATAAAGATTTAAATTTAATTCACAAAGAAAATCTTTCTCGAGAAGTGGTTTTAAAAGCTCTAGAAGCTTCTAAAAAACATAACATTCCTTTAGCACTTAAATGTACACCAAGAATTATTAATATGGAACCAAATGAAGATGTTATTCGCTCATGTAATTATTTCAATAACCCTATTCCAACTGTAGGTACATATACAAATCAAGAAGTAGGTGCCATGATTGCCTATGGTCCTTTAGGATATGATTATCAAGAATTTAAAGCTATTGATGAATTAGATGTAATGGTTGGTGAAAGTAGTTATGCAGATATTACAATCAAAGGCATTTCTAAAGCAACAGGTATTGCTTATTTTATGAAGTTATGGAATATAGATAATTATGTCGCTTTTGGTGATTCTTTAAATGATGTTGAAATGTTTAAGCATGCATCGTTTTCTATTTGTATGGGACAAGGAAATAGTGATTTAAAGAGATTAAGTGATTTTGTGACAACTTCTATTGATGAAGATGGTATTTATTACGCATGTAAAGAATTAGGTTATATCCAATAAGATATAACCTAATTTTTCATATAAAAAAGAACAATGCTTTAGTATTACTACATTGTTCTTTTTAGTTTTATCTTAATTTTGTAATATCAATTAATGATGGTACACCTTGTTTACGTTTTTCAAGTGAATCAATAAGTGCTTTTGCTGTATCAAGTGACGTATAAATTGGAATACCTGCTTCTACGGCAAAACGTCTAATTAAGAAGCCATCTTTTAAGTTATCATTTCTTGTTGGAATATCGATTACTAAATCAACTGTATCCGTAAACATTAAGTCAAAGATTGTATTTGTTTTTTCACAGATACGATTGACAAAATGTACAGGTACGTCATGTTCTTTTAAGAATTTATATGTTCCTTCTGTTGCATATAAATCATAACCAAACATATAATATTGTTTAGCGATTGGTAAGAATTCTTCTTTAGAAGAATCTTTAATTGTACAAATGATATTCTTTCTCTTAGGTAATTGAATACCTGTTCCCATGAATGCTTTATAAATAGCTTCATCTAAGTTTTTAGAAATACCTAAAACTTCACCTGTTGATTTCATTTCAGGTCCTAAAGAAATTTCTGCACCTTTGATTTTTTCAAATGAGAACACTGGCATTTTAACTGCAATTGTTTCTTTTTCCGGAACAATTCCATAAGAATATCCTTGTTCTTCAATTGTATGTCCCATAATTGCTTTTGTAGCAATGGCAACAATTGGGATATCTGTAACTTTTGAAATATAAGGAATTGTTCTTGAAGATCTTGGGTTAACTTCAATAACATAAACTTGATCTTCATAAACAATGAATTGAATATTGATTAATCCCACAACATGTAATGCTTTAGCAAGACGTTTTGTATAATCAACGATAACATCTTTAATTTCTTGTTTGATTTTTTGTGGTGGGTAAACAGAAATACTATCTCCAGAGTGAACTCCCGCACGTTCAACGTGTTCCATAATACCTGGAATTAAGATACCATGTCCATCACAAACTGCATCAACTTCAACTTCTTTACCAGATAAGTATTTATCAATTAAGATTGGATGTTCTTGGTATTGTCTATTAATGATTTTCATGAACTTTTTAATATCGCCATCATTTAAGGCAATTTCCATACCAGCACCACCTAATACATAAGATGGTCTTACTAAAACTGGATATCCTAATTTATTAGCAACTTCAATGGCTTCTTCTGTTGTAAAGACTGTTGAACCTCTTGGACGGTCAATATGACATTTTTCAAGAATTTCATCAAATCTTTCTCTATCTTCAGCTGCATCTACATCATCAGCATCTGTTCCTAAGATTTTAACACCCATATCTGTTAAAGCTTTTGTAAGTTTAATGGCTGTTTGTCCCCCAAATTGCACGATGGCTCCATCTGGTTTTTCAATATCAACAATGCTTTCTACATCTTCAGCAGTTAATGGTTCAAAATATAAACGATCTGCAATATCAAAGTCAGTTGATACTGTTTCAGGGTTGTTATTAACAATAATTGTATCGTATCCTGCTGCTTTTAAGGCCCATACACAATGTACCGAACAGTAATCGAATTCGATACCTTGTCCTATACGAATTGGTCCTGATCCTAAAACCATGATTTTTTTCTTTTCTCTTTGAGGTTCTACTTCGTTCACTCCACCTTGAATTGAATAGTAATAAGGTGTTTGTGCATCAAATTCTGCCGCACATGTATCAACAACTTTATAAGCTGAAACAATATTATTTTCTTTACGCATTTGATGAATTTCTTGTTCTGTTTTTCCAGTTAATTCAGCAATGACTCTATCTGGGAATTGTAATCTTTTTGCTTGTTTTAATAAATCAACTGTTAATTCTTCTGTTTTAATTCTTTCTTCCATTTCTACTAAATGTTTGATTTTATCAATGAACCAAACATCAATTTTAGTAATTTCATGGATTTCTTGTTCAGTAATTCCTTTTCTTAAGGATTCAGCTACTGCAAAGATACGTTGATCATCAACATCTTTTAATTTTTGTTTTAATTCATCATGTGTTAATTTTGTAAAGGCATCTAAATGTAAGTAGAAAACATTTTGTTCAAGAGAACGTAAAGCTTTCATTAAAGCTCCTTCAAAGTTATTACAGATTGACATAACTTCTCCAGTTGCTTTCATTTGTGTTCCTAATTTTCTTGAAGCATCAACGAATTTATCAAATGGCCATTTAGGAATTTTACATACAACATAGTCTAATGTTGGTTCATAAGAAGCGTATGTTTTACCTGTAACGGCATTTTTGATTTCATCTAAGGTATATCCTAAAGCAATTTTAGCCGCTAATTTAGCAATTGGATAACCTGTTGCTTTAGAAGCTAAAGCTGATGAACGAGAAACACGTGGGTTTACTTCGATAACACAATATTCAAAGCTATTTGGATTTAATGCATATTGAACGTTACATCCACCTTCAATATTTAATGCTGTAATGATATTTAAAGCTGATGAACGTAACATTTGATATTCTTTATCTGATAAAGTTTGGCTTGGTGCCACAACAATACTATCTCCTGTATGAACACCAACAGGATCTAAGTTTTCCATGTTACATACAGTAATGCAGTTTCCTACACTATCTCTCATTACTTCATACTCAATTTCTTTCCATCCAGCAATACATCTTTCAATTAAACATTGACTTACTCTTGATAGACGTAAACCATTTGAACAAATATCATGAAGTTCTTTTTCATTATTTGCAATACCTCCACCAGTACCACCTAAAGTATAAGCAGGTCTTACAACAACTGGATAACCAATTTTTTCTGCAAATTCTAAAGCGTCATTCACATGGTTAACAACGATGGATGCAGCACATGGTTCGTTAATTCTTTCCATTAAGTTTTTAAATTCTAAACGATCTTCTGCAAGTTTGATGGTATCTGTATTTGTCCCAATTGTACGAACATTGTGTTCTTCTAAGAATCCTTCATCCGCTAAAGCCATAGCGATGTTTAATGCATTTTGTCCACCTAATGTTGGTAAAATGCTATCTGGTTTTTCTTCCATGATTAATTTTTTAACAACAGGTACAGTTAATGGTTCGATATAAACTTTATCTGCGATATCAGCATCTGTCATGATAGTTGCTGGGTTTGAGTTAATTAAAACAACTTCTACCCCTTCTTCTCTTAAAGCACGACATGCTTGTGTTCCAGCATAATCGAATTCTGCTGCTTGACCAATGATGATAGGCCCTGAACCGATAACTAATACTTTTTTTATACTTAAATCTCTTGCCATCTTATTTACCCTCCATCATTTTTTCAAATTCATCAAATAAAGTATCTGTATCTAATGGACCAGCACATGCTTCTGGATGAAATTGTACTGTTTTAATATTTTTACCAATATATTCAACACCTTCAATTGTTTGGTCATTTACATTAATAAACCAAGGTTTTGCGATATTTCGATCAATAGAATCATCACAAATTACATAGTTATGATTTTGTGTAGAAATATAAACACGACCTGTATTTAAATCTTTAACAGGATGATTTGCACCATGGTGTCCATATTTTAATTTTTCTGTTTTAAAACCATGAGCTAAAGCCATCAATTGATGTCCTAAACAGATTGCAAAGATTGGTAAACCACTTTCAGATAGTTTTTTAACTTCTTTAATGATTTCAACATTTTCGCTTGGATCTCCAGGACCATTTGATAACATCACTCCATCATAGTTTCCTTCAATGATTGTACTTGCAGGAGTAGATGCTGGATAAACTGTGACTTCTATATTTCTCTTTGCAAGTGATTTAGCAATATTCTTCTTAGCACCAAAATCTAATAAAGCAACTTTTCGATCTCCACTACCTACTGTATAAGGTTTGTCACATGTTGTTCTTTCAACGACACCAGTTACTTTAAAGTTATGTATTTTTTCCATCACTTCACTTAAATCATCATATTTTGTTGTTGTAATCATTCCATTCATACAACCTTTATTTCTAATAATTTTAGTTAAATGTCTTGTATCAATTCCTTGAATACAAGGAATATCATGTTCAATTAAATAATCTTTTAAATCAACATTTTTTCTAAAGTTACTTCCAAGTCTTGCAAGTTCATTTACAACAAATCCTTCAACATAAGGTTTTGTAGATTCTTGATCTTCTAAACATACTCCATAGTTTCCAATCAATGGATATGTCATAACAACTGATTGTCCAGCATAGGAAGGATCTGTCAGTACTTCTACATATCCTGTCATCGAAGTATTAAATACAAATTCACTGACAACTTCTTTGTCAGCTCCTACGCTTTCACCTTCAAATACGTTTCCATCTTCTAAGATTAAATAGGCTTTCATATATTTTCCTCCTTTTTTTGTTATAAAAAAACATATCAATTAAAAATGATATGTTAGAAACAATGAGAATATAAAAATGAGGTACTCGTATTCAATTGTAAGCAATCATATTTGACACTTTGTTGTAACATAGCCCTCATCTCCTTTTGTTCTTGAATAGTATAGTAGATTTGACAACATTTTTCAACACCAATTTATAATTTTTTATTATTATGTAATTTTATTTTATTAACATTTTTTTAGTATAAGAAAAAAGAGATTTTACTCTCTTTCTATGATTGAAAATACTTTTCTATTTCTTTTACTTCCTTTTCAGGTATTTCTAATAAGTTAATTGCTTCTTTAAATGACATTTGTAATCCTATCATCAGTTTTTTTACATGCGCTATATTCTTTTCTTTACGTTCTATTTGTTTGCCTTCATTTCTTGCTTCTAAGACAATGCTTTCACCTAAATCACACATATCTTTAACCTCACTTTCTATTTTCTTTGTATTCAATCCATATTCTTCTATAATTCTTTGCTTTCCCTTATAATCTAATACATTATTTAGAAGGACCATCAATGGTGTCAACAATTCATCATGTTCTTTGTTTAAGTATATCGCAAGAATTACTCCCTTGTCATAAATTTCTTTTTCTTCTACTGTCGTTCCACAAATAATCCTTTCGTTTGTTTCATAGACATTCATATGCCCATCTTTTCTTTTTGGTGCCTTTGGCATGATTCATAATGAATAGACCTTCTTCATCCCATCATAGTTTTTATCATCATATTCGCTTCCCCATTGCTCTGATACTATTCTTGAAACATAAGCATATCCTCTGGTAATAATAGAATACCCTGGATAAGGATTATTTTGTATTTCTACATATAAATAAACCCGTATATTCTTTCCATCTTCTTGTGGTACATCAATATAACATAAAATATCATAATAAACCATACCTTCATCTTTGATGAAGCCCTTTTTATCTACAAGATGAAAATGTGGATTAACTATTAGATCACCTATATGTACTCCTTTTATTAGTCTTCTAATTTCTTCAACATTTAAATGATTTGCTTCATCTACAGCTGCCTTTATGATTCTTGATAATACTTCTTCATTTCCTATGATCATCTTACATAAATGATCATACATTGTTGTTTGTTTACTCGTTGTTATTTTATTGATTGTTTCCATAAGTAGTCCTCCTACTTATTTATTCGCTCTTTTTTTATTTTTTCTTCTTTTTTGTAAAAATAAAAAAATTGTTAGGAAATCTTATGACTTCCTAACAATCATTCATATTAATCTTTAATTGCTTTATGATATTCTTGAAGTGATTTTACTTCATGTGTTCCATGAATTTCAGCTTCTAAGATACCTTCTACAGCTGCATTTGCAGCAGCAATGTTTGTCATGTATGGAATTTTCATTTTAATAGCTGTTTTTCTAATATAACTATCATCATGTGCAGATTCTTTACCATGTGGCGTATTGATCACCATATCAAGTTCACCATTTGTAAGAGCATCTGCAATATTTGGACGACCTTCTTTGATCTTTTTAATTTTGATAGCTGGAATGTTATTGCTATTGATTAATTCAAATGTTTTACCTGTAGCCACAATTTCAAATCCTGCATCATAATATTTTCTAGCAAGAGCAACAACATCTTTTTTATCTCTATCAGAGACAGAAATTAAAACACGACCAGATGTTGGTAATTTTGTTTGAGTAGCTTCTTCAGCTTTAAAGATAGCAGCTCCATAAGAATTAGCTAAACCTAATACTTCTCCTGTTGATCTCATTTCAGGCCCTAGAATTGGATCAACTTCAGGGAACATATTGAATGGGAAAACAGCTTGTTTTACACCAATATGAGGAATCTTTCTATCTTTTAAATCTTTAACAGGTGATGGTCTACCTGTAAGTTCACGCGTAACGATATCTGTTGCAAGTTTTACCATGTTGATGTTACATACCTTAGATACTAAAGGTACTGTTCTTGAAGCACGTGGATTTGCTTCTAAAACATAAACTTTATCATCAGCAATCGCATATTGCATATTCATTAAACCACGTACATTCATTTCTCTAGCAATTTTCTTAGTATATTCTTTTATTGTTTGTACATGTCTTACTGGAATATGTTTAGATGGTAAAATACATGCTGAGTCCCCTGAGTGAATACCAGCAAGTTCAATATGTTCCATAACAGCAGGCACAAAAACATTTTCTCCATCAGAAATAGCATCTGCTTCACATTCCATCGCATCATTTAAGAAACGGTCAATTAAGATAGGACGATCAGGTGTTACCCCAACAGCAGCTGCCATATATTGTTTTAATGAATCATCATCGTAAACAACTTCCATACCTCTACCACCTAATACGTAAGATGGTCTTACCATTAATGGATAACCAATTCTTTGAGCGATTTCTAAAGCATCATCGATTGTTACAGCCATTCCTGATTCAGGCATTGGAATTTCTAATTTTTCCATCATTTCATTAAATAAGTCACGATCTTCTGCCATATCAATTGTTTCAGGTGTTGTTCCTAAAATATTTACACCATTTTCTTTTAATTGACTTGCAAGATTTAATGGTGTTTGTCCACCAAATTGAGCAATGACTCCTAATGGTTTTTCTTTTTCATGAATACTTAAAACATCTTCTAATGTTAATGGTTCAAAATAAAGTTTATCAGATGTATCATAATCTGTTGAAACTGTTTCTGGGTTACAGTTAACAATGATTGTTTCAAATCCTAATTTCTTTAAGGCAAGAGAAGCATGAACACAGCAATAGTCAAATTCAATACCTTGACCAATTCTGTTAGGTCCTCCACCTAAGATCATGATTTTTTTATTATTTGATACTTCATCTTGATCTTTTCCATTATATGTAGAGTAATAATAAGAACTATCTTTTGTACTTGATACATGAACTGGTTCCCAGACTTGATGCATACCCATAGCAAGTCTTTGATTTCTAATTTCTTTTTCTTCAACATCTAATAACTTAGAAATATATTTATCAGCAAATCCATCTTTCTTTGCTTGTTTTAAAACGTCATCTGGTAATTGATTTCCTTTATAAGAAGCAATTTTTTCTTCTTCTTCAACGAGTTCTTTCATTTGTTCAATGAAATAATGTTTAATTTTTGTAAGTTCAAATAATTCATTAACAGTAGCTCCTTTTCTTAAAGCTTCATACATAATGAATTGTCTTTCACTTGTTGGATTAATTAATAATTTTAATAATTCATCTTTAGATAAATCATTAAAGTTCTTTGCATATCCTAAACCATAACGTCCTGTTTCTAAAGAACGAATTGCTTTTTGAAAAGCTTCTTTATAAGTTTTACCAATACTCATAACTTCCCCAACAGCTTTCATTTGTGTACCAAGTTTATCTTCTGCTCCTTTGAATTTTTCAAAAGCCCAACGTGCAAACTTAATAACAACATAATCTCCATCAGGATAATATTTATCTAATGTTCCATATTTACCACATGGAATTTCATCTAATGTAAGTCCAGCCGCTAACATTGCTGAAATTAAAGCAATAGGGAAACCTGTTGCTTTAGAAGCTAAAGCAGATGAACGTGATGTTCTTGGATTGATTTCAATAACAACAATACGATCAGTTACTGGATCATGAGCAAATTGAACATTTGTACCTCCAATAACTCCAATTGATTCAACAATACGATAAGCTTGTTCTTGTAAACGATTTTGCACTTCTTTTGAAATTGTAAGCATTGGTGCACTACAGAAAGAATCTCCAGTATGTACTCCTAATGGATCAATATTTTCAATAAAACAAATTGTAATCATGTTATTTTTAGCATCTCTTACAACTTCTAATTCTAATTCTTCCCATCCTAAAATAGATTCTTCAATTAAGCATTGGTGTACTAAACTTGCTTGCAACCCTCTATTTACAACTGTTTTTAATTCATCAACATTGTAAACAAGTCCTCCACCTGCTCCACCCATTGTATAGGCAGGTCTTACAACTACTGGATATCCTAATTTATCAGCAATAGCTAAAGCTTCATCAACCGTATTTGCAATTTCACTTCTTGCCATTTCAATACCAAGTTCATTCATGGCTTTTTTGAATTCTAAACGGTCTTCTCCACGTTCAATAGCATCTACTTTTACCCCTAATACTTGAACGTTATATTTGTCTAAAACTCCGGCATTACTTAATTCAGAACATAGATTTAAAGCTGATTGTCCACCTAAGTTAGGAAGTAAAGCATCTGGTCTTTCTTTTTCAATGATTTGTGTTAATCTTTCTACATTCAATGGTTCAATATATGTCACATCTGCAGTTTCTGGATCTGTCATAATTGTAGCTGGGTTAGAATTGACTAAAACAATTTTATACCCTAATCCTCTTAATGCTTTACAAGCTTGTGTTCCTGAATAATCAAATTCACATGCTTGACCAATAATAATTGGTCCTGAACCAATGACTAATACTGTGTTAATATCTTCTCTTTTTGGCATCTTTAATCCTCCTTTTGATTGTAAAAAAAACATATCTTAGAAAAGATATGTTTCAAATTAAAAAATAAAAAGCGAAAAAGGGCCCATGTCTTTATATTGAATTGTCATAAGTAGATCTTTTTTCATAATGGCCTCCTATAAGCAATTTCGCTCTATCTATAGAAAAATTATATAAGATAATGATTGGGAATTAAATAAATTAAAATATAATTATCATACTAATTTTTTATTTCCATGCCAAATAATATCCTTGCCAATTCTTTTTAAGTTGAGCTGTTGCTTCTTGTTTCTTTTTTATTCCCATTTCATTTGTATACGTATATTCAACCATCACAGTATCTTCATCTAAATAGTTTTCAAAGTTCACATCTATATCTAATACTTCCGAATTTGTTTCACCATTTGTTTGTGAAATAAGCTGTGCAGATTGAAAGGTTTGAATAGGAAGATTTATTGTTTCTTTAAAATGATCTTCTTCTTTATTTAAAGAAAGTGTATATGTATCTTTATCTGTTTTAAAAATAACTTGTGCTGTTGTATTATCTTGATAATTTTTTAAAATCAAATCAATATTTATATTATAACTATCCTTTTTAATATCACTGATATAACCACTAAAATAAGAACAAATAGAATTTGTATCTAGTGAAATTGGTTGATCACCATAAAAGTCATTGATTTGTTGTTGCAACGAAGAATTTGCTTCTTCCAATGCATCTATTCTCTCACTCATCTTAACTGCTACATAACTTTCCATAATAATAACTACAAAAATAACAATTCCAAAGATAATAATCATATTTCGATGATTAGTACTTTGATCCGTTTTTATTTTTTTGCTTTCATCTAAAAGTTCTTCTAAAGAGATGCCAAAAACATCAGCCATAGCCTTACAACTTTATATATCAGGTGATGACTGATTACTTTCCCATTTTGATATTGTTTGTCTTGATATATGCGGTAATTTACCTAATTCTTCTTGCGATAATTCCTTCATTTTCCGATATTTTTGAATACGTTCTCCAAGTGTCATATAATCTTTCATCCTTTTATTCATCATAACATGAGATAAGAAGAAGATATGCTCTAAGGATTAACATTTTGTCTATAAATCTTTACTTTAATAAAAATCAAATATTTAGTACAATTATCTAAAGGAGGAATTCTATGAAATCTAAAATACTCTTTATTTGTTGTTTTATTTTATTATTATGTGGTTGTTCAAAAAAGGAAGACACTAAAACTGAAGAACTTCTTACAAATAATGATATTGGTTTTACAATTATCGTTGAAGATGGTCGTGGAATTACAAAGGATTCTAAGATAAATCATATAAATGATTATATTGGTGATCAGTATATAGAATCAAAAAAGAATAATGATACAGTTTATTATAATGATTCTATTCAAATTACTTTAAATAAAAAGAATAAAGTTAAAAAAGTAGAACTATTTACAGATCATTACAAAATTGAAGGTAATTTCTACGTTGGTTTAGAAAAAAATAATTTAGATTACGAAAATCACAAAGAAGCGAACAATCAATATATTGCCTATAGTGAAAATAAAACAGTTAAAATGACCTATACGCTTTCAAACAATACAATTACAAAAATCACATTAGCCTAAAAATAGTTATCGATCAGATAACTATTTTTCTTTTAATTTCTTCATTTTTTCTTCTTTTGCAATCGTTTTAAAAATAATACTTTTACTTGTAGGACTATATGATTCAAAATCTATCTCATGTGCATGCTCATCATATATTGGTGCATCATCCACAATAATCGTTACATTCATACGTAAAATATCATAAATTCTTTTTACTAATTTATTATTGGGATTTAAATTAGGATTTGTTTCAATTCTATAAATAGTACTCTCACTTACTCCTAAGCCCTCTGCAAGCTCTTTTCTAGAAACGCCTCTTTCTATTCTTTTATTCATAATTATCTCATTAACATTCATTATCCGTCACCCTTTTAATTCATGTTAACAATTAAATCGTGCATTTTACGCATTATAAAAGATACCTTCAGGAACGATAACTATTCTTTCATGCACGTTCTATTGACTTCATATCTATGTCAAATATAAAGTACACTTAAGGAGGTAATTATGATAAACTATTTAATTGAAAAATACTTTGCATTGTTAGGTGGAGTTGCCTATAGTAACGCAACATCAATGTCTGCTTTTAACTTCTATGAATTCGACAAACCCGAACAATTAAAGAATTTAAACAAATAAGGAAGGTGGCATCATTATGAATATTTTGATATTAGAGGATACAAATACTTTTGTAGAGGAGTTTGTTGATATACTCAAAAATAACAATCTATTCACTGATGCCCATTTCTTTTGTCTAGGGGATCACTTTGAAAAGATTGATGATACAAAAGATTACCAAATTATTTTTATAGATGTTCATTTAAGTAAATCAATAAATGGTATCGATTTTTCTATAGAACTTAAAAAGAGGTTTCCTAAAGCACTTATTGTTTTTGTGACCATGAACAATAACTTTGTTCATAAATCTATGGAACTTCAACCATTTTATTTCATTAGAAAAGATCATTTAAATGAAGACATGTCTATCTTCTTTAAAATGTTTAAAGAACATTTAGAAAACACAAGTTTTATAGTCATTAACGCTAGAGAAAAACGTGTACGTATTAATACCAGTGATATTATCTACATAGAAGCTGATGGTCATTACTTAAAAATTATCACATTAGATGGTGAATACAAATTCAAAGAAAAAATAAAAGAATTTAAAACTCAACTCAATAATAACAATATCATTCAAGTGCATAGATCCTATCTTATTAATTTAGATTTTGTCTATGATGTAAATTCCAAGTTCATCATCTTAAGAAATAAAAAAGAAATCAATATAGGTAAAACATATAAAAAGAAATTTAAACTAACTTATCAGGATTATTTACTCAATGGTAGCTTATAATATATTTCTTAATTTTGTAGAAGTATTTACCCTTACTACTTTCGTTTACCTTTATTACTCATTTTCAAGTAGAAAACAGTTTTGTCTTCTACTTACTTCTTTATTCTTAATATGTGAATTATGTGATATTTTCAAAGAAAATGGATTTATACTAATGATTGGTTATTTTATTATAAGTTACTCATTTGTAATATATAAAAAAGACAGAATGTTTCTAGGAGATGCATTTATACTTGGTGGTTATATATTTTTTATTTTCTTATGTACATTTATTTTATACTATTTATTCAGGCCATTGTTAAATAGCGATTTCTCCATTCTATTTTATATATTGGTTGGCGTATTTTCTAAAACCATTTTAGTATTATTTACTTATTGGCTACTTTCACATTTAAAATATGACCTTAATGTACCGAATCAACAATATCTAATTGTAATCATTACAGAAATATTAGTTTTAAGTATTTTCGTATAATCGGATATGCTTCTGTTGATATTACTGTAAGTTTCAGTTCATTTATCGTATGTTCTCTCTTACTAATCGTTTTCTTTCTTATAATTATAAATGGTATCTATTTTAATAAAATATATACAGAAAAGATGCAATATGAAAAACAATTACAAAAAGAAAAATATATAAAACAAAGCTTACGTCTCATACAAAACATTAGTTATGATATTGATGATAAGAAACATCGTATTCATTGGATATTAGAACACATTAAACACTTAAATAACGATACCAATCCAAAAATATCCAAAGCTATTGAACAATATCAATCTAAAAACACTTACCAAAAATTAGTTGCATCTAAAAATCCAGTATTTGATATTTTGATTTCTGTAAAAATCAATAGGTTACAAGATGATAATATAAGTATTAAACCTTTCTTTGAAATTAGCCAAAATGAAAAATATGATGATTTAGATTTTATTGATGTTATTTCTGAAATATTAGATTATGTTAAAAGACATAATGAAATAACTTTGCACATTAAAGGTCAAGGTATTTATACGTTAGTTGAGCTTTATTCAGAAAATGATTTTTATGATTATGATAGATGTAAAATTGAATCTGATTTAATTGTTAAGAAAAAGAACATTTATAAAGATGGTATTTATTACATGAAATTTTTATTAAAAGGAACAGATGATGATGTTAGAGAAAATTTATGATAAATATGATTTTGATCAAGATTATGAAGTATATAAGTATGGTCAACAAGTTTTAATATTTAATTCAATCGTTAATATATTTATGTTTATTCTAGGATTATGTTTACATGAAGGACTTATGACATTAGTTTGGATGTTAGCATTTTCCGGATTAAGAGTGAATTTAGGTGGATATCATTGTGATAGTCCTGTTAAATGTTTTATTACATCTAATAGCGTTTATCTTATTTCAATACTAGCATATCAATATTTAAGTAATTATTTCCTTGTATTTTTATTTATACTATTTGTATTATTACTAGTAATGAGCAAATATTTTAAATATTTAAATAAAAAAGCAAAATTAACAATGTGCATTGAAGTCATTTGCCTTCTAATTCCAAAAATAAATATGATTATAGTCCTAACATTAATAGAAAATATAATTAGTTATTTAATGACAGCCAAAGAAAAAGTCAATTCGTAATGTGAATTGACTTTTTAAATACTATTTATTTTGTAGATATTCATCCATTGCTTTAGCTGCTTTTTTACCAGCACCCATAGCTAAGATAACTGTTGCTGCACCAGTAACAACATCTCCACCTGCATAAACACCATCTTTAGATGTTTTCATTGAATCTTCATCAACGATAATTCCACCCCAAGATTGGCAATCTAAACCAGGAGTTGTATGTCTAATTAATGGGTTTGGACTTTGTCCAATAGCAACAATAACTGTTCCTGTTTCAATTGTGAAGTTAGATCCTTCTTTAGCGATTGGTCTTCTTCTTCCAGATGCATCAGGTTCACCTAATTCCATTTCAACACATTCCATAGATTTAACCCATCCATCTTCACCTTCAATTTTAACTGGATTAGTTAATAATTTGAAGATAATTCCTTCTTCTTTAGCGTGATGTACTTCTTCAGCACGAGCAGGAACTTCTTCAGGTCCACGACGATAAACGATATATACGTTTTTAGCTCCTAAACGTTTTGCAGTTCTTGCGGCATCCATAGCAACGTTACCAGCACCGATAACACATACTGTATCTGTTACTTTAACTGGAGTTGGATGATCTGGGAATTGATATCCTTTCATTAAGTTAACACGAGTTAAGAATTCGTTCGCTGCATAAACACCGTTTAAGTTTTCCCCAGGAATTCCTTGGAAACGTGGTAAACCAGCACCACTACCTACGAAGATTCCTTGATATCCTTGTTCTTGTAATTCATCAATTGTAATTGAACGTCCTACAACAACATTTGTTTCGAAATCTACACCTAAAGCAGCAACACCATCTACTTCGCTTTGTACTAATTTTTTAGGTAATCTGAATTCTGGAATACCATAAGATAATACCCCACCTGTTTTATGTAATGCTTCAAAAACAGTCACATCATAACCTTTTTTAGCTAATTCACCAGCACATGTAATACCAGCAGGTCCTGATCCAATAACAGCAACTTTTTTACCATTTTTTTCAATTTTTAATTCTGCAGGTTTTCCATGTTCTCTATGATAATCAGCAACGAATCTTTCTAATCGTCCGATTCCTACTGATTCAGTTTTAATTCCTCTAACACATTTACCTTCACATTGATTTTCTTGAGGACAAACACGTCCACAAATTGCAGGTAATGCATTTTCTCTTGTAATTGTTTGATAAGCTTCTTCAAATTCACCTTCTGCAACATGATGAATGAATTCAGGAATTGGTACTCCTACTGGACACCCATCCATACAGAATGGTTTTTTACAGTTTAAGCAACGAGTTGCTTCTTCCATAGCTTGTTCTTTTGTATATCCTAAAGAAACTTCTTCAAAGTTTTTATTTCTTACATTAGGATCTTGTTCAGGCATTTTAACCTTATTTGGTGACATATTAGGCATTATTTTGCACCTCCCATTAAATTACAAATACGATCTGCATTCGCATCTACTTGATGTTCTTCTTCTTTAAACATTCTTTGGCGAGCCATTAATTCATCAAAGTCTACTGATAAACCATCAAAGTCTGGTCCATCAACACATGCGAATTTAATTTTACCATCAACAGTAACACGGCAGCATCCACACATACCTGTACCATCAATCATAATAGGGTTTAATGAAACCATTGTCTTTAAATTATGAGGTTTTGTTACCCCAACAACAGCTTTCATCATAGGTACTGGTCCAATAGCGATAACTTCATCAATTGGATCACCACTATCAATTAATTCTTGTAATTTAACAGTTCCAAATCCTTTTTCTCCTAAAGATCCATCATCTGTCATCACATATACATTTTTACAGAAAGCTTTAAACTTATCTGCCCATAATACATATTGTGCTTCACGTCCACCAATGATAACATCCACATCTACACCCATTTCAGCTAATTTTTTAAGTTGTGGATATAATGGTGCACTACCAACCCCACCAGCAATACCAACAACATGATTTGATTTATGTAAATCAGTTGGTACACCTAAAGGTCCAACGAAGTCAGTGATTTCATCACCTTCATTTAATTTTGCTAATTGACGAGTTGAAAAACCTACAATTTGATAAATAATTGTAATTGTTTCAGCTTCTCGATCATAATCAGCAATTGTTAAAGGAATTCTTTCTCCATCTTCACCAACTCTTAAAATAATGAATTGACCTGGTTCGCACTTTCTAGCAACCATTGGAGCATGAACTTCCATTAATTCAACAACATCATTTAGTCTTTCTTTTTTGACTATTTTGTACATTTCTGGTTTCCCCCAATTCTTTTAGACTACCTCTATTATACGCTTATGTGAATAAAAAAACAACGTTCCTTCTAGTAAGATTTCCTAAAAGAAAATCGTTGTTTTAATTTTTTAAAAATTCTATATTTTGAATATTTTTTGCTCTTTCAAGCTTTTCAATTAAGTTAATATTATAGTTATTTTTAAACAATAAAGAGAATATAATATCCATTATATAATCTGCACTTACCTTTGATGAATAAGATCCTATCTTTGAAAAAATATTTTCTTTATAAAAAAGGGGAAAAATAAATTTTGTCCACATGGTAATAATCTTTGAAGATTATTATCTTTTTAGTGCTAGTCTAAGCTCTATACTTCTTGTGGTACCAAAGAGGCTAAATTACGTGCTACTCATATTTTCTCTATCGCACTCGATGCCAAGCACCGTCATATCGTCTTTACCATTCCAAAACATCTAAGAGGTTATTTCATTAAAGACAGATTCCTTTTGAATCTTCTTTTTATCGCTGCCAGAAACACCCTTGCCTGTGTTTTTAATGATGCAAAGTACAGAAAAATCAAAATGCCCTTACTCCTATAAAAATAACAGAAACAAGATCGTTTTCGGTTCTGTTTTGACTTTACATACTTTTGGCAGAGATTTGAAATGGAATCCCCATATCCACTGCCTTGTTTGTGAAGAAGCTTTTGATACCAAAAAAAATAAAATGAAGAACTTTTCTTTTATTTCCTATAAAAAGCTCAGAAAGACTTGGATGTATCAGGGCCTTGATCTTCTTTCAAAACAAGAACTTGAGAATTTCAATTATCTCAAACAACGTTTCTATAAAGAACTTGTAAACGGCTTTTATGTCTACGCTAAAAAGAAAGAAAAAGACAATGACGACAATAACGTTGATGATTGCGTCAACTACATTACCAGATACACTTCCAGACCTCCCATGGCTGAAAACCGCATCATCAAATATGAAGATGACAAAAAGATGATCAGATGGTGGTACAACCGTCATGAGGATGAAAAATATATCGAAATATATGAAAGCGCTGAAAACTTTATAAACAATCTTATCCTTCACTGTCCTGATGAAAACTTTAAAATGATCAGATACTATGGTTTCTATTCAAACAGGAATAAAAAGTTGCTTGAAAAGATATATGAACTTTATGGCATAAAAAAGAAAAAGCGTATCAGAAATCTGAAAGAAAAAAAGATTTAAAAAACAAACTTGACCATCTAAAATACCGCACACATATGATAGAATCATTGCAAAAAAATATTCTTTTATGTTCATGTGGCAATCTTATGAAATGTGAATATACATAGGTACCCCTAATGACAGACTCTACAGTGAAAAATGCATCAATGATTGCAGAAGATACACTTATCGAAACGAAGTGTACTGCTTGTGGTCATATTGACAATGTTCCTAACTGGATTATTGGTGAATTGGCAGAAGAAGACAGAATCTCCAGTAAACATGGTGAAGTTGAAATAGAATGTCCTGTATGTAAAGGTCCTATGAGAAGAGTTAGGTAACTGTTATATAACACAGGGTAAAAAAATTCATACCAGATCACGCAAACATATCATAGTGTTTTGATATGAATTTTTATATACTATCTTTCTTGACGCATCCAAATTCTTAATAGATAAAAAAAAGAAAAGTAAACGGGCGTCGCTTACTTTTCCTACGTCATTCAATGAATATAGTTGTCAAAAAAATATCTAAGAGAAGAATGACTTTATAATCTTCTTTGATTACACTTTCATTTTACATATCTTTTATGAATTGAAAATGAAATTTATAGATTTTGATAACTATTTTCATATATTTTTTCATTTATGATTTAGTGTATGCAAATTATTTTCATCGATGTGCTTGAATAAAGGAAATATTTTTTAATTCAATTTCATTAAAATACTCTGACATATGATTATTCATCATTTCTGATGTCAAAGTTTCATCTGCACTATACCAACTTTTAGATTTAAAATAGTCTGCAATCTCAGGTGTTTTAAACGTACAATTATGTCTGGCATAAATTTCATTAAGTCCTAACCGTAACTGAGAATCATCTTTATTTTCTAAATCAGCTTCTGTAAGAAGTTCTGTATCACTATGAGCAAATATATATTCATCCTCATCTGTATTTTCTTCTACTGTTGTTTCTATTTTTTCATTTACAATAACTTGAAGGGCTTTTTCTTTACCAGATTCACTAGTACAAATTATTTTTGTCTTACCTGATGATAAAGCCGTAATTTTACCATTTGTATCTACGATACATATTTTTTCATTTTTCGATTGATAAGTACATTTAAGATTAGTTTGAATGGTATATTCATCTCCAATATTTAATGTAACTTTACTTTTTTCTAAATGTAATGGTTTTTCAACATGTTGACTAACAAGATTATCTGGTGAATAAGATGGTTTATTTCCTTTAAAAAATAAAATAAATCCTAACATAGCAATCACCACGACAAGTGCTATGATTCCTAAAATAATAATTTTAGTTTTTTTACGCACTTCTTTTTTATGTTTTTCTCTATTTTTAACCCTTGAACCTACTTCTTCTACTTGGATATCCTCTTGCGATATTCTTGTTCCACAAATATCACAATATTTGGCTCCTTTTGTTAGTAAACTATGACATTTTGGACATAACATAATCATCATCTCCTTACCTTTATTATAAAATAAAATATATTGATTTTCACTACCCGTTTTAGTATAATGTCAAAGACTGGTTCGAGAGCCAAACCCAGTATAAAAAACTAAGGATAAGTAATGAAGATGGCTCTATCATCTTTTTTATTTTATCTGGCTTCTAACTGTACTTTAGAAGAGGAGGACTACAAATGAATAATAAAAAGGTACAATTAATTGTAATGAATGCCATGATTGGGGCTGCTTATGCCGTTTTAACAATTTTGATTTCACCTATTGCTTATGGAGCAGTGCAAATGCGCTTAACTGAAATTATTGTTTTACTTGCATGTTACAACAAGAAATTTATTCCAGGACTTACTATTGGATGTTTGCTTGCAAACCTTGCATCTCCAATGGGATTATATGACATTTGTTTTGGAACAGCTGCAACATTGATTGCTTGTCTTGGTATGTATTATGTTAAAAATGTTTTTGCTGGAGCTTTAATTGGTGGGGTTGTCAATGGTTTAATCGTTGGTTTAGAACTTTATCTAGCTTTAGAATTACCATTTATGATTAATGCATTCTATGTTTTCATTGGTGAATTTATTGTTTTAATTATTGGAGCATTCTTATTTAAATGTTTAGAAAAAAATAAAACACTTATGGATAAATATATTTTAGAATAGTAAAAAAAGCTATAACAGCGAAATGCTTGTTATAGCTTTTATTTATGTTCTTCAATATAGTTTACTATATCGTTTACTGTTTTAAAATTCATAACGTCTTCATCAGGAATTTCAATTCCAAATTCTTCTTCAGCAGACATGATTAATTCAACTGAATCTAATGAATCTAATTCTAGATCTTCTTTTAATTTAGCATCTAAAGTAATTTTTGATTCATCAATATCCATTGTATCTTTTAAAATTTCTTTGATTTGATCAAGTACCATTTTATTTCCTCCTTCTGTATACAGCTATTATAACAAATGCTTTTGATTTGTAAACAAAACAATTTGACAAACAACCTAAAAGTCTATATCATTTAGGAAAGTATGTTTGGGAGGTAAAATAATGATTTTAAGACCAACGAAAATCGAAGATATTTCACGTGTCATTGACATTATTAATCAAGCAAAAACTTATTTCAAAAATAATGATATTGATCAATGGCAAGATGGATATCCTAATGAAGAAACAATTGAAAAAGATATAGAAAATAATGAAGCTTATGTTTTAGAAGAAGACGGTGTTATTTTAGGAACATGTATGGTAACGATTCATGGAGAACCTGCTTATAACCGTATTGAAGGAAAATGGATTTTAAATTGTCCTTATATATGTGTACATCGTATTGCTGTTGATAATGAATATAAAGGAAAAGGATTAGCTTCTACGATTTTAGATCAAGTAGTTGCTATGTATCCAGATTATCATAGTGTTAGAATGGATACACATCATGATAATCTTTCTATGCAAAGTTTTTTAACTAAATATGGTTTTAAATATTGTGGAGAAATCACTTTAAAAAGTGGTGCTTTAAGAAGAGCTTATGAAAAAAGAATCTAAGCTCTTTTTTTATGTCCTTAATTTTCCTTCTTTAAGTAATCTTAATAATTCATCATTTTGCCTTTGTGAACCTGTATAATTTTCTATTCCATTTAATTTAGCTAATTTTGTTCTATTAGCAAAAGAAGCATCTTCTTGAATAGAACGCAATGCATCTGTAAAACTATTGCCTGTATAATCAGGTGCACTTAAATATCTTATCTTTCTTTCTATGACCTGATCATTGACCCAGCCGGCATCTTGTCCTATAAGATAGGGATTTCTAGCACCTTGAACAATTCTCGTAATAATTCCAAAATGACGATATGGCATTAATGGTTGCGTAGATTCACTTGTTAAAAATACATGGTGAAATTCTACCTCATCGCCTATCTTATACCTTGTTAAATTCGTATTAGAAAAATTATTATAACCACCTTCTTCGATGATTTGTGGAAAATCTTTATAGGCATAATTTAGATCCACCATTGTATCAATTCCTAAAACATTTCCTGTAGCGCTATATTGCCACATACCATATTCTCCATCATAATTAAGTTCATCATTATATCTTGCAATCCATTTTGTATACTCATTAAAGATTGGACTTGTAAGTTTAGTTCTAAACCAAAACAATGATGCATACATTCCTACATAGTAACCTTCTTGTTCAAGTCTTTGAGCAAATGTTTGTGCAATATTCGCTATTGTTTGATTACTTTGTCTTCCTGTTGTATTATTATCTTCTAAATCATAATAAACAGGATAGGCCATTTGATAATCCTTTACGAGTCTTAATACATGTTCAGCCTCTGATAAAGCTTCTCTTTCATTGGTTGCATAAGAATATAAATAAACCCCAAAAGGAATTTTTAAACGTGTACATTCATCCGCATTTCTTTTAAAATACGGATCATCTTGACTTTCCAGATTACTTCCATACCCACATCTAATGATTGCAAAATCAATATGTTTTTTAACTTCTTGCCAATCAATCAACCCTTGAAATTTAGAAACATCAATTCCATGTTTTACCAAAATTTTTCACCTCATTATAAAATATGTCACAATGTCAAAAATGTTATTATTATCGTTGTTTATATTTACTTTTGGTTAAAAAAATAAGATAATAGCTACGGGAGGAATTATAGTTATGAAAAAGAGTTTAATCTCCATGATTTGTTTTACTTTGTTAGTATCCTTTTTTTGTTCTACAAGTCAAGTTCATGCGGTAAACTTTGAAGGACAAGAAGATAAATATATGAAACTTTGTTCTAGTAAAAGTTTATCTAATAGTAATTATAATACTTGTAAACAATTTAATTCATACTTAAAAAAGAAAAACAATCAGTTACAAAGTTCTATTGATGAATCTAAATCTAAAATTTCAGATACTCAAAGTTCATTAGATGACGTTGTTTCTAAAATTGCTGATTTAAATAACCAAATTGAACAAAAGCAACAAGAAATCAACTATTTAGAAAGTTCAATTAAATCATTAGAAGCAAGTATCACAGCTAAAGAAAACGAAGTTAAAGAACGTATGTATGCTATGCAATCATACAATAATAGTAATAGTTATATTGAATTTATTTTTGGTGCTTCAAACTTCTCTGATTTCTTTTCAAGAATTGATAGTGTCAATGAAATCACTCAATTCGATAAAGAATTAGTAGAAAAAATTGCTGATGAAAAGAAGCAAGTTGAATCTCAAAAAGCAACTATTGAAACAGTAAAAGCAAATATTGTTTCTCAACAAAACGAACAATATACTTTACAAACTCAATATGAAGATCTATTAGCTAAACAACAAAAAGATTTAGCATCTGCTGAAAGTGAACAATCTAAAATTTCTGATACTCAAAGTTCATTAGATTCATTCTTATCATCAGTCGTTGTTACTCAACAATCTTCATCAGGTAGCAGTAGTGGTTCTACAACTATTAGACCATCTACAAATGTTCCTACTACAAATAAGTATGGTTCTACAGTTGTAGCTGCTGCTTATTCTAAATTAGGTTGTCCTTATGTATGGGGAGCAAGTGGACCTAATTCATTTGACTGTTCTGGTTTAGTTATGTGGTGTTATGCACAAGCGGGTGTTTCACTTGATCACTATTCTGGATCTCAAGGTCAATCTGGAGCAATTATTCCATTAAGTCAAGCTCAACCAGGAGATATCTTATGGAAAAGTGGACATGTAGGTATTTATATTGGTAATGGTCAATATATTCATGCACCACAAACAGGTGATGTTGTTAAGATTGCATCTAATGTAAGTAGATTTACTTGTGCAGTTAGACCTTATTAATAATGACTTAAAACCTTTAAGTTTATAAGCTTAAAGGTTTTTATTTTGTATAAAAACAACTTTTATTTACTTTTTTTAGAAAGTGATGTATAAATAATATGAGGGGGTGTTTTGTTTGAAAATTAAAAAATATTTTGTAGGATTTGTTGCATCTACAATGCTTGTATCAACATGCTATTGTATAAAACCTGTAGAAGCTATTGATTTTTCAAAAGATGAAGCAAAATATATGTCACTATGTGCAAGTGGAAAACTAACAAATAGTAATAAAAAAACATGCGAAGAATTCAACAGCTATCTCAAAGCTAAAAATAAGAAGTTAAAAAAAGATTTAGAAAATCAAAAAAGTGCTGCAGCAAGTACAACTCAAACATTAGATAGTGTACAAAAGAAACTTAATTCTTTAAATTCTGACATTTCATCTAAAGAAGCTGAAATTCAATATGTTGAAACATCTATACAAAATACCCAAGCAGATATAGATAAAGATAATCAAGAAATAAAAGATCGTATGTATGTCATGCAGTCTTATATGAATGAAAATACTTTTATCAATTATATATTTGGGGCTGATAATTTTACTGATATGTTATCTAGAATAGATAGTTTCAACACACTTACTTTAAGTGATCAAGATTTAATTGCTCAAATGTTAGAAAAGAAAAAGGAAATTGAAAATCAAAAAATTACTTTAGAAAACGCAAAAGTTGTTTTAGAAGAACAAAAGAAAGAACAAGCTGCTATTCAAGTACAATATGAAACATTATTAGAAGAACAAAGAAAACAAATTGCTGCAACTGAAGTTGATGCAAATGTTGCTGCAAGTCGTAGTGAAGCAATTGATGCCTCATTAACAGAATTCTATGAACAATCTAAAAAAGACGATGTAGGTCATGTCAGTCAGATTCCTACACCAAAACCATCTAACAGTAACAACAATAATCAAACTTCAAATTCAAATAATAATAACAATACAGGTAATAATTCAAACAATAATTCGAATAATAATACAACTAACAATGGTTCTCAACCATCTCAAGATAGTACAACATTAGGAATAAGTATTGCTAACTATGCTTTATCTAAACAAGGTAAACGCTACTATTGGGGAGCAAGTGGACCAAATTATTTTGATTGTTCTGGACTTGTTTACTGGGCACATAATCAAGCAGGCGTAAAAATAGGTAGAACAACTGCTGCTGGATATGCTGGTAGTGGTAAAGCTGTTTCTTATAGTAATTTACAAATTGGTGATGTCATTACTTTCAATTATGGAAGTGGTGTCGCTCATATTGGAATTTATATTGGTAATGGTAATATGGTTCATGCCTCTGGTAAAGGATCTGGGACAGTGGGTCAATATCCTGATCAGTGTGTTAAAGTAACATCAGTTGCTCCAGGAAGTTATTTCTATCGTCATATTTATAATTGTCGTAGATTATACTAAAATAGGATGCGCTACATTTTGTAGCACACCCTATTTTTTTATTTTAAAAATGTTTTGTAGTCTTCATAATTTTTCTTTAATAATTTAGGAGTATTTAAATGATATGGACAATGTTGTTTACATTTACCACAATTTAAGCATTCTTCAATTTTTTTCATCTCTGCTTGCCAATGATCATTAAGCCAACTTGCTGCTGGTGCTCTTCTTAACATTAAAGACATTCTAGCACATTGATTGATTTGAATTCCTTTAGGACAAGGCATACAATAACCACATCCTCTACAGAAATCTCCTGCTAATTCTTTTCGATCATGAGCAATTAAATCTTGAATTTCTTGAGTAAGTTCTGGTGCTTTTGTTTGATATGAAATAAATTCATCCAATTCACTCTCTTTTTGAATTCCCCAAATTGGTAAAACATTATCAAACTGTGCTAAATATGCATAAGCAGCATCCGAACGGTTAATAAGTCCACCTGATAAAGCTTTCATACAAATAAACCCAATATTGTTTTCTTTACATTTATTCACTAAATCAATATCTTTTTGATCTGCTAAATAACTAAATGGGAATTGAATTGTATCATATAACCCACTTTCACAAGCTTCTATAGCTACTGGTAAACGATGATTCGTTAAACCTATAAAATGTATTTTTCCTTGAGCTTTTGCTTCTAACATTGCTTCATATAAACCTGTACCATCTCCTGGTTTAGGGCAAAATGAAGGATTATGAAATTGATAAATATCAATATAATCTATTTTTAAATTATTTAAACTTGTTTCTAAGTCTTTCCAAAAATCTTCTACTGTAGTAGATCCTGTCTTCGTTGCAATATAAATGTCTTTTCTAACATCGCTTAATGCATTTCCTAACTTTTCTTCACTATCACTATACCATCTTGCACTATCAAAAAAACGAATTCCTTGAGCATATGCCTTTCTTAAAATTGTTGTTGCATCTTCTCCAGTTACTCGTTGAATTGGTAATGCCCCAAACCCATTACGATTCACTGTAATTCCTGTTCTTCCTAATGTAACTTTTTCCATTCCTTTTTCCTCTTTTTCTAATCTTAACTTAAATATTCCCCAATTCCATTTACAATTCCTTGAACAATTTTATTTTGATAATCCTCACTTGAAAGCAATCGATCTTCTCCTGGATTTGATAAAAATCCCATTTCTACAATAGTAACAGGCACTTTTGACCAATTTAAACCTGTCATATTATCAACAATTGAAACTCCTCTATTTCTAGAACCTGTTGCCTTACAAATATTATTCACAATACTTTTTGAAAGTGATTGTGATTGGCTTGCAATACTTGCACAATATCTATTAGAAGTTGAAGGCGCAAGTGTCAACGTTCCTGTAGAAGAAGATGATTCACTTGAATCACAATGTAAACGAATAAATGCATCTGCATTTGCCTCATTTGCCATTTGAGCTCTTTGAGCATTAGATAAATCGACATTTTGTGATGTACGACACATAACCACAGTATAACCTTGATTTGATAAAGCTTCTTGTAATTTAAGTGCCACTTCTAAGTTGATTTGTGATTCTGTTTTCCCTGTTACACATCCTGTTGCCCCTGTTGTCACTTTTGCTTTCATTGTCGATGAACCTGGTCCATTAGGTTCTAATGAACTATTTCCTCGTGCTTGATGTCCTGCATCAATACAAATCACTTTTCCTCCGCCATGATAAATCTTAGCTGCTGATAATTCTTGTTTAGGTTTTTCTTTTACATGTACAGTTATTTCTTTTTCTGCTTGATTTCCTGAACTATCTTTCGCAAATACTTTTATTTGATAATCCCCTGCTTTATTTATATCTAATGAAGATAAATCATATTGTAAATCAATATTGCTTAAATCTGTTGCTTTGATTTCTTGATTAAAATCATAATTTTCTGTTCCTTCTTCAAATGAAACTTCATTTATTTCATTAAAAACAGGAGCTGTAGTATCTTTAACAATCACTTTCTTTTTTAGTTTTTGATTTTGATATTTAATATTTATTGTATAGTTTCCAATTGATGGATAATCTTTTTGATCTTCATTTTTTAGATTGTCTGTTATTTTTGTTTCTTTTTTTATTTCTTTCAACTTATCTTTATCTATGTCTTTTGTTTGAATAAGATCATCAAATGAATATTGAACTGTATTTCCATATTCTACAATAATCTCTTTTTTATTTTTTAAAGATAATTCAATTTTTTCTTCTCGTGTAAGATAATAAATACCTCCCACTATCACCACGATAACAATCCCAATAACTCCTATAAACTTCTTTTTCATATTCCCTTTTTCTCCTTAAAACTATTATACAAAAAAAAGAGAAGAATGGAAGTTCTTCTCTATAAACCTTTGACATGAATACGTGTAATTGCACGTTGCAAAGCTGCTTGTGCTCTTAACATATCGATTTCATTGTTTTGTATTTTAAGTCTTTCTTCAGCTCTTCTTTTTGCTTCTTGTGCTCTTTCTAAATCAATTTCTTCTTGTGATTCAATTGCATTAGCAATTAAAGTTGTTTCTGTTTCATTTACATAAATGAAACCACCTGCGACAGAAAAATATGTTCTTTTTCCATCAATAATATAATTCATTTGAGACACTTTCACACCACTTGCTAGTGGAATATGATGAGCTAAAATACCTATTTGTCCAGCAGTTGTATCAAGATTTATCTGATCAATTTCCACTTCTTGGTAAATACCTTGAGGTGTAATGATTTTTAGCTTAAATTTAGTCATTTTCGATTTGTTTAGCCTTTTCTACAGCTTCTTGAATAGTACCAACATTATGGAATGCTTGTTCAGGTAATTGATCCCATTTACCTTCAAGAATTTCTTTAAATCCTTGAACAGTATCTTCTACACGGACATATTTTCCATCTAAACCAGTAAATTGACTAGCTACTGTAAATGGTTGTGATAAGAAGTTACGTACACGTCTTGCACGTGCAACGATTAATTTATCTTCATCACCTAATTCATCCATCCCAAGAATTGCGATGATATCTTGTAATTCTTGATAACGTTGTAAGATTTGTTGAACACCATGAGCTACTTCATAATGATCTTTACCTACAACTAATGGATCTAAGGCTCTTGATGAAGAGTTAAGTGGATCTACTGCAGGGTAAATACCTAAAGCAGCGATTGAACGATCCAAAACGATTTTAGCATCTAAGTGAGCAAATGTTGTTGCTGGTGCAGGGTCAGTTAAGTCATCGGCTGGTACATAGACCGCTTGTACTGATGTAATTGATCCTTTTTTAGTTGATGTAATACGTTCTTGTAAAGCACCCATTTCAGTTGCTAGAGTTGGTTGATATCCTGCTTGTGATGGTACACGCCCAAGTAAGGCAGAAACTTCTGAACCTGCTTGTGTGAAACGGAAGATGTTATCAATGAATAATAACACGTCTTGACCTTGTCCATCACGGAATTGTTCAGCCATTGTTAAACCAGTTAAGGCAACACGTAAACGTGCTCCTGGTGGTTCGTTCATTTGTCCAAAGACAAGTGATGTTTTAGATAAAACGCCACTTTCTTTCATTTCATAGTATAAATCGTTACCTTCACGGCTACGTTCTCCAACACCGGCGAATACTGATAACCCACCATGTTGTGTTGCGATATTGTTAATAAATTCTTGGATCAATACTGTTTTACCTACTCCGGCACCACCGAATAACCCAATTTTACCACCTTTGATAAAAGGACAAATTAAGTCTACAACTTTAATTCCTGTTTCAAAGATTTCTGTAGTTGTCATTTGTTCTGCATAAGTTGGCGCAGATCTGTGGATAGGCATACGTGGAACATCATTTCCTAATTCACCTTTACCGTCAATTGGTTCACCTAAAACATTGAACATACGTCCTAATGTATCATTTCCTACTGGAACTGAAATTGGGTGACCTGTATCAACAGCATCCATTCCTCTTACTACCCCATCAGTTGGTCCCATGGCGATACATCTTACTGCATCATCTCCAATGTGTTGAGCAACTTCTACGACTAATTCTTCTTCACCATTTTGAATACGAATTGCTGTATTTAATCGAGGTAATTTATCTTCGCTAGCAAATGCAATATCAATAACTGGCCCACGGGCACTAATTATTTTCCCAATATTTGCCATATTGACCTCCTTATTGCGCATTAGCTCCAGCAACAATTTCACTAACTTCATTAGTAATTGCTGTTTGACGAGCTTGATTGTATTTTAATAATAATTGTTCTGTTAATTCTTCTGCGTTATCTGTAGCATTTTCCATTGAAGTTCTACGTGACGCATTTTCACTTGTCACACTTTCAACAAGATAGCCATAAACGACAGCTTGTAAATACATTGGTATTAAACTATCTAAAACTTCTTCAGGACTTGGTTCAAAAATAGTGAATTTATTGGTAATTTCAATATTTTCAAACTCATTTGTATCAATTGGTAAAAGTGTTACTGTACGTGGTTTAAATGTTAAGTTATTAACAAATTCAGTATAAATGATTTTTATACTTCCCACTTCTTTATTAATATAAAGATCTGTGACACTTTTTACTAATTTAGTCACTTCATCAAAAGCTAATGTTGAATTTAATGAAGCAAAATCAGTATTGATTGGTCCTTGATGCGTTCTACGGAAATAATTTGTTCCTTTACTTCCAATTGAGTAAACATAATCTTCATCTTTAATTTGTTGACTAATTTCTTTAAAGACATTGGCATTATATCCACCACATAATCCTAAACTTGAAGAAATAACAATATAAACATCTTTATCTACTTTATTTTCAGCGAGATAGGCAGAATCTTTTAACCCTTTATTAGAAGCTAAAATTTCTGCACATGTTTGTCTAACACCTTGATAATAAGGTTTTAATTCATCAAGTTGATTTCTTGTTTTACGAAGTTTAGATGTCGCAACTAATTCCATTGCTTTTGTAATCTTTTTAGTAGATTCAACGGATTTAATACGACGCTTAATTTCTTGCATTGATCCAGGCATTAGTTAGCCCCTTGTGTTTTTAAGAATTGATCAACATAAGCGCCTGTTGCTTCTTTCATCTTCGCTTCTAATTCATTTGAAATCACTTTTTGAGTTTCTATTTCAGTAATAAATTCAGGATGAGACATTTGAATATTTTCTACTAAACCATCCATAAATTCTTTTACTTTTTCTACAGCTATTTGTTTTGTATAACCATATTTTAATGCAAATAAAGTAATGACTTGTGTTGGCACACTACGTGGTGAGTATTGTGCTTGTTTTAATACTTCACGTACTTTTGCCCCATGATCTAATGTTGCTTTAGTAGCAGCATCTAAGTCAGAACCAAATTGTGCGAAAGCTTGCATTTCTGCATATTGAGCAAGTTCAAGTTTTAATGAACCAGATACTTGTTTCATCGCTTTAATTTGTGCAGTAGAACCTACACGTGATACAGATAATCCTGTATCTACAGCTGGTCTAAATCCAGAGTTGAACAATTCTTGTTGTAAGAAGATTTGTCCATCAGTAATTGAAATAACGTTTGTTGGAATATATGCTGAAATATCCCCAGCTTGTGTTTCAATGATTGGTAAAGCAGTAATTGATCCTCCACCATTTTCTTCATTTAAACGGCAAGCACGTTCAAGTAATCTTGAATGTAAATAGAAGACATCCCCTGGATAAGCTTCACGTCCTGGTGGTCTTTTTAATAATAACGACATTGTACGATAAGCTACCGCATGTTTAGATAAATCATCATAAACAATTAAAACATCTTTTCCTTCATCTAACCAATGTTCAGCAATTGCACATCCAGCATATGGTGCAATATATTGAATTGGTGCAAGTTCACTCGCTCCAGCAGAAACAACACATGTATAATCCATTGCTCCACCTTGACGTAATTTTTCAACAACTTGTGCAACCGTTGAATTCTTTTGTCCAATAGCAACATAAACACAATAAATGTTTTGTCCTTTTTGGTTTAAAATTGTATCAATAGCAATTGCAGTTTTACCTGTTTGACGGTCACCGATAATTAACTCACGTTGACCTCTACCGATAGGAATGATAGCATCAATTGATGTAATACCAGTTTGTAATGGTTGATCAACTGATTTTCTTGTCATTACACCACTAGCAACACGTTCGATTGGTTTAGTTTTACCAGTATTGATTTCACCTTGACCATCGATTGCTTGTCCTAATGGATTAACAACTCTTCCTAACATTTCATCCCCGACAGGGACTTCAATAATTCTTCCAGTACGTTTAACTTCGTCTCCTTCTTTAATCGTACTTTCAGATCCAAGTAGTACGGCTCCTACACTATCTTCATCTAAGTTCATGACCATTCCGTAAACATCATTTGGGAAAAGTAATAATTCACCTAACATGGCATTATCTAACCCATGAATAACACTTACACCATCACCAACAGTCACGACTGTTCCGACATCTTTTTGTTCAATGATATCGTCATAATGCTTAATTTGTTCTTTAATTAAAGCACTAATTTCATTTGGTCTAAGCCCCACTATTTCCACCTACTTTCTTAATAGTTCTTTTTTAAGCATTTCTACTTTATTTTTAATTGTTCCATCATAAATACGGTTAGCAATTTGAACTTTAATACCACCTAATAATGATGGATCAATAGATACTTTTAAAGTAACCTTTTTGTTTTCTTTTTGACTGATTGCTTTTTCTATATCTTGAATTTGTTGATCAGTTAATTCATAAGGTGTATAGATCATACCTTCTTCTATACCTAAATATTGATTTGATAAATTAATATAAGATTTAACAATATCATCAATATAACGAATTCTTCTTGATTGCACTAATAGTTTTAAGAAATTTAAAACATATTGATCAACATTCCCTTTAAATGATTGATCCAATAATTGAATCTTTTTATCATTTTCAATAAGAACGTGATTAAAGAATTGAACAATTTGAGGATCACTATCTAGAACCTCACCAACTAATTTGATGTCATCAAGATATTGAGTGACTTTATTTTCTTCTTTCGCTAAATCAAATAAAGATTCAGCATATCTATCGCCAACAACACTCATTAGTTAACCACATCATCAACAAATTCTTCTACTAATCCTTTGTTGATTTCTTCATTCATTTCTTTGTTCATCACTTTAGTTGCAACCTCAATAGCAACATCCACAATTTCTTGTTTCATATCTGCTTGAGCTTGTTTCTTTTCTGTTTCAATTTCTTTTTGTGCTTGTTCAATTTTAGCTCTTGCTTCTTCGTTTGCTTGGTCAATAATTTGTTGTTTCACTTTTTGACCATCATCTTTTGCTTGATCAAGAATTTCACGATATTTGCTGGCAGCTTCACGTGCTTCTTTTTCAGCTGTTTCTAAATTTGTAGAAGCTTTTTCGTTCATTTCTTTTGCCTCATTGATTGTAGATTCTATGTAATCTGCTCTTTTAGCAAAATATTCCATGACATTTTTCCATAAAAACTTCTTAAAAATAAGTAACAAAACTCCTGTAGATAATAATTGAACAATCAGTGTTGTAAGATTAGGGAATAATTTTCCTGCTATATCTGGCATCTTTATTCCTCCTTTGTCAGATTTTCAATTATTAATATACGAATAATAAGATTAAAGAAACTAATAAACCATAGATGGCAACTGTTTCTGATAAGGCAATCCCTAAGATCATCATAGTACGGATTTTACCTTCAGCTTCTGGGTTTCTACCAACAGCTTCTACAGCTTTACTAGCAGCAATCCCTTCACCAATCCCTGTTCCTAAACCTGCACATACAGCAAGACCTGCTGCAATAGCAATTAAACCTTTTACCATAATTTTTTTCCTCCTAAAAAATAGTTCATTTTTCATTTATATCTTAACTAGCAAGCTAGTAAAGAACTTAATCTGGATTTTCCATCATTATCAAGATAGATGATAATGTAACGAATACCAATGTTTGAATGCATCCTGCAAAGACATCAAAATAACAATGTAGCCAAGGAGCAATCACTGGTCCTAAAAAGTTAAAGTTGATCAATAACCCTGAAATGTAACCTGTTAATTGATAAACTAAATACATAAGGATCGATCCACTTAAAATATTCCCAAATAAACGCATTGATAACGAAATCAATGGCGAAAGAATACTTAATAAGTTTGTTGGTGGCCATACAGCACCCCAAATGTAAGATAATAATCCTTGTTTTTTGATTGCATTAAACTGAATTAAACAGAATGTAATTGTTGTTAATGCAAGAGTAATAGAATAATTTGAAGTTGGTGCTTCAAATCCTAATAATCCACTTAAGTTCGCAATGACCAAATATGCAAAGAGCATTGCAAAGTATGGATAATAGTTCTTTTCAAATTTCTTTGGCATGATACTTTTTAAATAGTCGTAAATCATTTTAACACCTGTTTCAACAACTAAAACAACACCTTTAGGTCTTGCTGTTGGATCAGCAGTTGCAAATTTCTTTCCGGCATAAATAAAGAAAATAGCCATCACCACCATAATAATCAATGAAAAGATTAATTCTACCTGTAAAGAATCTAAGAAGTTACTCACCCTTTCACCCCCTTCATTTGATAACTTACAATATATATGGTTATTTTAATGACCATATATCCAAAAAGAACACCTATCAGATTAAACCATTTTGGAATAAAAATAGCAATTAAAAAACCAATCGCATAAATTGCAAGTTTGACTATATTTAATAAGATAATTAAACTTGTAGATCTTTTTAAGTTCAATATCATATCAGACGTGATAATAATAACATAAAAAATTGCAAGATTAAATAAATATCCAAGCAAAAAACCTAGCGAATAACTGAAAGATTTCATCATCAAACCAATAATTGAAAAAACGATAAAACCTATCAAAAAAATAAAAAATGATTTCTTAAAAACTAACTTTTCATTCATGATTTTCCACCTTTTAATAATGTTCTCATCACTTCTATAAACGCTAAAACAAGAAATACTAGCGTCAGAAGAGGTTTGGTTAGTAATATACTATCCAAATATAAACCCAATATGACGCCAGCTATTAAAGTTCCAAATATTTTACCTGATAACGTCAATGCATAAAGCAAATCTTTAAAAAGCTTCTCTTTATTATTCATTTGTTCCAAACAAACGATCTCCAGCATCTCCAAGTCCAGGAACAATATAACCATGCTCATTTAATTTTTCATCTAATGCTGCAAGTGTAATATCAACATCAGGATGTGCTTCTTGAATCGCTTTAACTCCTTCTGGTGCTCCTACTAAACAAACAAGTTTGATTTTTCTTGCTCCTCTTTGTTTAATATTTTCAATTGCCATATTAGCACTTCCACCAGTTGCTAGCATTGGATCTAAAACAATGACTAAAGCATCTTCTAGACCTTTTGGAAATTTAGCATAATATTCACGTGGAATTAAAGTTTCTTCATCTCTTTCCATTCCAATATGTCCAACTTTAGCTGTTGGAATAATATCTCTAAAACCATCAACTAAACCAATTCCTGCACGTAAAATAGGTGCAAGAATAATTTGTTGATCCATTTCTTTTCCCACCATTGGACAAACAGGTGTTTCAATTGCTTTATCTTTTAATGAAACATTGCGTGTTACTTCAAATGCCATAAGTTTAGCAATTTCATCTAAGTTTTGTTTAAAAATATAAGTTGATGTATTTTTATCACGCATAATTGTTAATTTATGTTGAATTAAAGCATGATCTAATATTGTTACTGACATATTTGCCTCCTAGATATATTTAATATTTGAATACATTGTGACCTTTTCAGTAAGTTTTGCTACTCGTTTTAAACATTCTTCTTTAATTCCGTCTGTTTCTTCATTTTTTAAACGATAAGCAATAATTCTAGCAACTTCTTCAAAATCTTCTTCTTTGAATCCTTTTGTTGTCATTGCTGGTGTTCCAATACGAATTCCTGAAGCTTTGAATGGTTTTTCTGTATCAAAAGGAATTGCATTTTTATTAGCTGTAATATTGATTTCATCAAGTAAACGTTGTGCTTTTTTACCAGAAATACCACAACTTGCTTTAACATCAACAAGTAATAAGTGGTTATCTGTTCCTCCAGCAACCAATCTGAACCCTTCTTCTTTAAAGACTTTTTCCATTGCTTTAGCATTTTTGATAATTTGTTTTGCATAGTCTTTAAATTCTGGTTGTTGTACTTCATAGAAACATTGTGCTTTAGCAGCGATAATATGCATTAATGGTCCACCTTGCATACCTGGGAAAACTGCACGATCAATATCTGCAGCAAATTCTTTTTTACACATGATGACACCACCACGAGGCCCTCTTAATGTTTTATGTGTTGTTGTTGTCACAATGTCAGCATATGGAAATGGTGATGGATGAACACCAGCAGCTACAAGTCCAGCGATATGAGCCATATCTACCATAAATAATGCGCCATTATCATGAGCAACTTTAGCCATAAATTCAAAATCAATAATTCTACTATAAGCACTTGCTCCAGCAACAACGAGTTTTGGTTTAATTTCTTCTACTTGTTTTTTATAAGCTTCATAATCAATTGTTTCTGTTTCTTTTGAAACACCATAGCTATAAAATTCATAGTTAATTCCTGAAAAGTTCAATGGATGTCCATGTGTTAAATGTCCTCCATCAGCAAGTGACATTCCTAACACTTTATCTCCATGTTGTAATAAAGCTAAATAAACTGCCGTATTTGCTTGTGCCCCACTATGTGGTTGAACATTAGCATGTTCTGCCCCATAGATTTCACAAATTCTTTGTCTTGCAAGTTCTTCAACTTCATCAACAAATTGACATCCCCCATAATATCTTTTTGCTGGATATCCTTCAGCATATTTATTTGTAAGAACTGATCCAGCTAATTGTAATACTTCTTCAGAAACAAAGTTTTCTGAAGCAATCAATTCAATGTTATTTCTTTGTCTATTTAATTCTCTTTCAACACTTTCAAATAATTGTGTATCTTTCATAATTTATTACTCCTTTTCTAAGGCCATCATTTTTTGAATTCTTGCATCATGTCTTCCGCCTTCATATTCGCTTTCAAGCCATGCATGTAAGATTTCTAAAGCTAAGCCTTCCCCTATAACACGTTGCCCCATTGCTAACATATTTGAATCATTATGTTGACGTGTTGCTTTTGCACTAAATACATCATGACATAATGAACAACGAATTCCGTTTACTTTATTGGCAGTAATGCTGACACCAATTCCAGTTCCACATACGACAACCCCCTTGTCGCACGTTCCATCAGCAACAGCTTTTGCTGCTTTAGAAGCATAATCTGGGTAATCACAGCTTTCTTCTGTGTATGTACCAAAATCTACAACTTCATAACCATTTTTTTCTAAATCTTCTTTTAATACATTTTTTAATCTGAGACCACCATGGTCACATGCCATTGCAATTTTCACTTCAATACCTCCCTGATTTTTTCTTCACTAATACAACCTTGACGTAATATTGTTACATCATCATCAATTTTTACCACTGTACTTGCTAGAGAATTTTGACATTTTCCTTTGACAATCATCTTTAGTTTCCCATTAAATTCATGATACACATCTAAATCATTTAAAAGTGTCTCTTGACCTGAAATATTAGCGCTTGTTACTAACATTGGCCCTACTCTTTTCAATAATTCTAATACAAATGGATCATCAGGTATTCTTATACCTATCGTTTCTAATCCCGCTGTAAAATCATCTGATAAAATTGATTTCTTTTTTAAAACAAGAGTTATCATTCCCGGCATAAATTCATCAATCAATTTTTGAGCATTTGTATTTACATAAGCATATTTTTCTATATCTTGAGAATCATAGATCATCAAAGATACTGCTTTACTATGACTTCTATGTTTAATTTCATAGATTTTTTCAAGTGCCGAAAGATTTCCAAACTTCACACCTAAGCCAAAAACAGTCTCGGTAGGAAAAGCCACAACCTCATCTTGTTTTAATAATTCAACAACCTCGTTTATGTTCTTTTTTTCTACCAAAACTGTTTCCATGATTCCACCTCATTTTGTGATATTATACTATTTTATTATTTAAAATGATACCCTTATCCCTGGATATTTATCTCTTTCAATAGAATATTTAGCATATTTCTTAACGATTTTCCCACTATTTCTTTAATTTTCCCTAAACAAGCAAAAATCAACCTATTTCATATAAAATAACAGTGAAATCTCTATACAAATAAAATTTAAAAAAAGATATTTCACTACCGACACACATTAAACGAGAATCTGAGAAACAGCCTAAAAACACATTTATTGTTCTCAGTTTAATATATAGAGATTTTACTTGTGTTTAGGAAGGAGGCTTTTTTAAAAACAACTCTGTTAATGGAGTTGTTTTTAAGCCTATATCTTCTACTTGTATTTGTCCCTATAGCTTCCAATGAATCCATTTGAGAAAGAATTTTTCTAGTTCTAGCAAGGCTAAGCCCTAAATGCTCAGCAATAGTATTTGTTTTTGATTCTCCATTTTCTTGAAGATATTTTTCTATTTTTAACATATTTGTTCTTGTTTTATTACCAATTTTATCTTCTTTGCTTGTTTTCTTCCTTGTTTTTTTATAAATTCGAGTGGTCATGTTGTTCTATCAGGATCAAATCTTTCTTCAATAACAGGTTCTTTCCATCCTTGATCATTCCACGTATTAAAGATATTAGGAACACCACTTCCTGAACGTTCCCCAATATTTATTAAATTAAACATTTTCATGAGTGTTTTGTTTCGAGGATCAGATTCTCCCCCTCTTCTCATTTGTTCTTTATCTGTTCTTATATATCCAGGATTTTCAAAAATAATTCTATCTTGATCTTTTTTTATAACAACGCCTCTTGTGCCATAATAATCAGCATTGATTAAACAGTTGGCTAATGCCTCACGAAGCGCCTTATGAACAGGCGTATCATCTATACGATTTCCACCTTCCATAACAAAAGGAATCTTTACATTTTTAATAATTTTCATTATAAACTCTAAAATAAAAATCCAACGAAATTGTTGGATCTCTATTTATTTTTAAATACAATTAATTTACTTAAAATATAATTCAAAATAACAACTATAACATTCACGACTATCTTAAATAAAACATCGTATAAATTAAAGTTAACAAAGAAGCACATAAAAAATATATCTCATAACCCTGTAACTAATCTTGAACTAAAGAATGATAAAGCTTCTTTAAATATTTATGCACTACTACTATTAAACACATATTTTCTATTTGTAATATAGGCAAATAATCCCGATAAAAACCATGCTACAGCATTCGAAAATAAATAGTTCATATGTATAATATTTGAAAATAAATAATAGACAACAATATTTACAGCTGTTGTTAATGTTCCAAAGATAAAATACATAATGATTTCTTTAAGCGATTATCTTTATAATGGAAGCAAGAGCTGTAATAAACACTATAAATCTAACAGTATCCATTTTAATAATCATCCCAATTTTCTTAGGTATACTTCTAACAATTCTGATATTACGAAATGAATCAATCATTTCATTTGTCATATCCATTAAACCTTTTGCACAATAAGGAATCAATAAAACAAAATATGTAATAGTATATTGAGATTTAGCTTCCCAAAATAAATGAAATAAAAATCCACCAATAAAAATAGTTGGTAACAATAATCTATGCAATTTCATATGTCTTCCAGTAAAGTAAATATAAGCTAATGTTCCTAATAAAATAACTGTTTCATAGACATTATATATTTGATACCATAACTCACTTTGAATATAAAAACTACTATGCCTCGTTACCCAAGTTCCTTGAAAGTCAGGATTACACCATTGTGAAACTGTCTTTCGATATAAAAAGTTAATAAATTCTCCAGGGTGTGTTATGTAATAAGATAACGTATTACCTAAATCGCTTTTTGCTTGTGAATTTGCTAAATCATAATCTCCGTTATTATTTTCATATACGCTCCAATTGTAGCCATTATACCATCCTGGCGCTACATCACTATCTTGTAATCCCATTTCTACATATGCTATCATCGGTATACCTTTACCAAGTTCAATACCTGTAATATTTTTGATAATTGTATTAGGAATCATTGAAGATGCAAAATAGGCAGGTACAAATAAAATCAATAAAATAATAGATGTATATTTTTTATTTAAAATAATATCAAATAAAATAAAGATAACCATTGCAACAAAAACAATCATATAATTAGATTTAAACATCATTGCAAAAATAATTGAAACAATCGATAAAACTATATATTTTATTTTACTTGTTTCAAAATATTGGTATCCCGCTAATATCGCAAGTAATGAAAAAGTATGTCCAAAGATATTCCCATATACAAAAGCAACATAAAATGTTAAAGGAAAAAATATAAATAATAAAATAAGTGTCCAATTTTTTAACTCGTCATTATGAAAACTAATTTGTGATATTTTGCATAAACAATAATAACTAACTAATAACCCTATAATATTAAGTACTTGAAATGCTTGATAATTATTTTCTCCAAAGATAAATGATAAATAATAAAGAATAACAACAATTCCCGCTTGATTAGAACACTTTCCTACATATCCCATTGGTGTAAAATAACTATAATTGCCATTCTTTAATCCAGCTGCTGCTTCTAAAATAGATGCTTGATCAGCTACAGGAACAAAATCAAATTTGAAAATCATAAAAATACCAACAATCAATAATATCAAGCTTAATATAATAAATATTTTATTAAAATAATAAGTATCCTGTGTTCTATAATGTTTTCTAACAAAATAAACAAAAAACAATACTATAATAAACCATAATAATAAATAAAATGGTTTATCAGCGACAATTGTTGTATGCTCATCCCAACTTAAATAAGCATTATTAAATAAACATAACAATGTAAGTAATAATGTTATAGCAGCAAAAAATCCTAATACAACATTTTTACCTAATTTCTTTAATTTTGAATCAAACACATAATCACCTTCAATTTAAATTATTGTACTTCCGAAACAAACAGCTATATAACTTGAATAACAAATAACGAATAATAAAATATAGATCCCTATCATTGATAACTCTATATATCTTGATTTTATTTGTATTTTATTTTCAATAAATTCACTAAAATATTCATAACCAATACTCATAAATAAAGCAATTGGAATTAAAATAGACATAATATACCTTCCTTGAGGTTGATAATCTATAGAATAAGAATATTTTATTGATAAAATAATTGGAATCAAAACACATAAAATTAAACATATTATAAAATAATTTTCAAATTTAAATTTGAATTGATATTTTCTTTTTAAAGCAATAAGCATCATAATCATACCAAACAAAATTATTATTAAATATAAATAAAAACGTTTTCCACTAATCATATATTGCATATATCCTGTGGTACAAATAAAACTTTTTATAGTTGTTATTATCCAATTTGTATCAAAAATCATAGAAAACACACTAATTCCTTGATTTTGATAAGTATCTCTTTGTGATAATTGATAACCTGGCATTGCATATTTTTCACCACAATCGTACATAGAATTCATTCCTAAAAAATCTCCATTATGGATCATTGCATTTCTAATAAAAAACCATCCGCCAACAACTAAGGCAGCAATTGCTATTAGAAATCCTTTTTTTAAAAACTCATTAAATGTAAAATGTAATTTATAACTACTCATACAATATACAATAATACTACATAATATAAATCCATAAGCATTATAATAGGTTAATGCACATAATCCTATAGCAACACCTAAAAAAATACACCATTTACAATTCCAATTTGTTTTTATTCCCTTAATCCAACCATAAACAATAAGTGCTGTTGTAAATATTGAAAACGAATCATTATTTAAATAAAGAGATAAGTACATGAATTGTGGTAATAGTGAAACAAAAATAGCAAAAAGATATATTGTCATCTTATGATTAAATATTTCTTCACCAATTTTACAACATACAAAAAACATAAGTGCCCCCGCAAGAACACTTGTTAGTCTTGCCGCAATCAATAAATGTACTGGAGTAGTTGTAAAGATAGAAGCTATTTTCATAAAGAAAAAACTAATTATTGAAGGAAGATAAGGCGTAAATCCATAAGAAAATCCCCATATTGCATTTAATATTTCTTTTTCATCACCTTTAGGTAAATATGAATGATTGTAAATAAATAAGGGGATATCATATCTCATATATTCATCTGGTGCTACATTCATACATAATTTTGTTGAACAATAAAATAAAAATAGAAAGAGAATCAATGTTCCTATAATATAAAATTTATTCTTATTTATCATTTGTTTTAATTGCGCCATTATTAATGTTCCTTTTTTAAATAAGTTATTGTTATATAAAAATAGCTGCTTATAAAAAGCAGATATTTTTATTATTTACTTGGATATTCAATACTAAATCCCCTAAAAATTCCATTTCTATTTTCGTTACAACAATCAAACATATATTTATATCCTGCATCGTCTGTATAATGGAATCTACCATCTGTCTCTTGTTCAGGATCTCCAAAAAGTTTTCTAACTTGTGCATATTTTACTTTATTGTTTAAAGCTAATGTTCCTTCACTTGTTTCTACTTCAATACCTTTTGCTGCTTTATCATATTCTTCTTCAGCATATTCATCGTATTTAACTTCAATAAATGTTACAGATGCTTCAGCAACACTAATTGTTTTTTTAGTTGGATTTTCATATCTTAAATAGAAATGAGCTTCATCTCCACTATCTAATTCAACATTTAAATAGGCAGCCATTGATGAAATACCATTACCTTCTAATTCAACATCTTCTACTTTATCACCTGTATCATTTAATGTAACAGTTCCTACTTGTGATAAGTAATTTGCATATTCACCAACTGTTTCAGGAATAGCAATTTTTTTATCATCCATTGTAAAATATTTAATCATACCATCAAATTCTTGAAAATCACTTACATCTTTGATTTTAATACTGCTTGATGTAGTTGTCTTTTTAGGTGTTGTTTTTTTATCACTCGAATCATTACTACATCCTACTAATGACATCGATAAAACAAATGTCATTAATACAGCCATTATTTTCTTTATCATAATTGTTCCTCCACGAAATTTTCATTTCTTTTCTTTATTACTATATAACAAATTACAATTATCTACAAATCTTTTTTTCTTAAGAACAAATTTTCATACTCAGATATAATTTTAGCCCAACTATAATCATTGTTTATTCTTTCTTTAGCTGCTTTTCCTAAAGTATCAATATAATCTTGATCAAATGTTTCAACATGTTCTATAAGATGTTTTAAATTATTCTTTTCTTTACCCCAATAAATACATGAATCTAAACCTACTTCTTGATTAAAACCAACATTTAATAAAAGATTTAAAGAAGTAGAGCCTAAAGCTTCTAATAAAGATGGATTTGTTCCCCCTACTTCATGACCATGTAAATAAGCAAAAGCATTCTTTCTTACACTTTTTAATAAAGCATCGTCATAAATCGTTCCTACAAACTTAATTCTTGAATCATTTTCAAAATGATACTTGTTATTTAAAATATGATACAACTTACTTTCTTGATATCCAGTAACAATCACTAAATCTTTTTTTGTATCCGAACTCATGAATTCTCTAATCATTGTTTCATAATTATTTTCAGGAACAAAACGTCCAACAATTAAATAATATTCATTTTTTGAAACCTCATGTTCCTTAGCCCATACTTCAAATTTTTCTTCATCACTGTTATCAACAACATCTGCTCCATAAGCGATAAATGTTGTTTGGGGTTGATACTTTTTGTAATCTTCTTGAATATACTTTTCAATATTTTGTGAATCACAAACGACATAATCTGCATTTTTAATCATCAATCTTTCAGATAATTTCCAATATTGTCTAATAAACCAATTCCATTTAGCTCTTTTAAATTCATGACCGTCAGGATTAACAAAAACTTGAATATTTTTAGTATGAAACATTTTAACATATTTCTTTAAAAATGGACCAATACGACAAGCTAAAATATAAACAATCCCCTCTTCAATGTTATGATCAACAACATATTGATAAACTGCTTTTAAAGCTGCAATATCATAATAAACTGCTTTTGCTGGTCCAATATTAGGCACTTGTACTTTAAAACATCTTGCTTGATTATGTTCAAATTCTTCTTCATGATCAGACAAACAAGCTACATGATACTTAATATCATCACTGACCTTATACTTTGTTAAATATTCGACAAAGGTTTCAAAGCCACCATAATTAGCAGGTATTCCTTTACTCCCTATAATAAATACATTTTTCATATTTTACATACCTTTCCATAATAATTGATAGATTGTATTATATAAAAATAAATCTATATTTTTTATTGATGGAACTAATTTCCCTTGTTTTTTCATATCATATTTATATGTAATAGTTCTTTTCAATAAATCAACATTGACATTATGACAATATTCTTTTAATAAATCAACCATTTCCATGTTAGACTTATGCACTTGGTCTATACTTCCTGAAACATTTTCTCCAGTATACTTATGGGTATATAATACATCATAATTCACATTAAATTGACATTTATTTTCAATCATCAAAAGCCATAAAAAGTAATCATCTGCCGAATTAACAGACATGACATGCTTTGTCCAATATTCTGGTATACTTGTTTTTTTAATCAAACAATGACCTGGTGAAACAATTAAGTCTCTTACTTTAATAAAACCAATTTGTTTCTTTAAATAATCTTGTGATTTTTGATTTTTATAAATCAAACATTTCCCATTTTCTGATTCCATAATGCCATTAGCGATACATAAATCTGCATTTCCAATATGTTCTAATTGACTTTTAATAAAAAAATCACTAATTTCATCATCTTGATCTAAAAATAAAATATATTTACCTAACGCTTTTTTTAAACCGTTGATTCTTGTTTGATGAATTCCTTGATTCATTTCATTATTAATAATTCTAATTGGAAAATCATGTTGACTACCTACAATAATTTCTTCATCAGGATAATCATTAACAAAAATAACCTCTATTTCTTTTTGACTTTCTTGATAATTTTTCTCTATTTTATTTAATAAAGATTCTATATATCCATTCCCTTTATAAATAGGAATAATAACTGACACATCCATACTTTCACATCCTATATTCCATTAAAAATATCCACTAGATTTTGAGAAATATCATTTACATCATACGCTTTGGCCGTTTGATAAGCATGATCTTTAATCTCTTTTATTTGATGTTCATTCATTGATAAAATATCTTCTATTTTTTGATTTAAATCTTTACCATCTCTCGGTTTAAAGAAAAAACCATTTTCTTGATTTTTAATATAACTTGTTGGTCCTGCCATATTAGATGCAATAACTATACAACCACAAGCCATAGCTTCTAATCCAACCAATCCTAAACTATCGCTTTTACGATAGGTTGGAAAACAAAAGATATCAATAGCTGAATAAAATAACGCCAATTCTTTTTGAGTTTGCATTGGATATTTTTTTATCACGTTTTCTAAATGATATTCTTGAATAAGTGCATTCGCTTTTTCTTCATCTTCACCAACACCCACCATCACGATTTGATATTGTTTTACGTTTTCTAATAAACTAATAGCCTTTAAAAAGACTTCCCAACCTTTTCTTTTTTCATATCTTCCGATATAACCTATACATTTTTTATTTGGATCTAAATGTAATTTTTCTTTAGCGTTTTCTATTTCTTGAAAGACATCAAAATTAATACCTCCTGAAGGAAAAATCTTGATTTTATCTTCATTCAATCCATATTGTTCCATCATGACCTTTTGATAATAACTTGATGGTACAATACATAAATCTATTAGAGGTAATGTTGATTTAACTAAAGGAATAAACTTCTCATCATGTGCGTCTTCTGGAACAACGTCATTTCCATGAACATTTACAATAACCTTTATACTTGGTTTTAATTTCTTAATGATTTTAATTAATAATGCACAATGTGAAATATAATGAGCATAAAGATAATCATAGCGATGAAATAAACACAAAAAGATACTTTTTATATAAAAACTTAAATATCCACCTAATTTTCCTAACTTACTATCTTTCTTTTTTAAGGCTGATACATCTACTTGATATCCATTATTTTTCAAAATACTTGCTGTATTTTGAACAAACACACCATAATGTTTATATTTTTTAGATGGATACATATTTGATATTAATAATATTTTTTCCATACAATCACCTATTTAATAATGTTCACTAAATCTCCTAAAAAAGTTTTAACTCTTCCAAATCCTTTATATTTTCCTTTTAAAAAGTATAAAATCAAAGAACAAGCTTTCTTTTCTTTCATCATTAAAACTCTTTGTGTTAAATAATCTTTATATTTTAAACAATATTTTTTTTGTTCTCTATTTAGCTCTAATCCCAATGCAAAATTCACATTTTCTATTTGTGCTTTCGTCTGTTCAATACGTTCATTCACTCTTTGTTTCTTTTCATTAATAATATTCCCATCAACAATATTATCCATTCCAATTGTATTATTATTATGAATTCTATAATCAATTAAAGGAATATCTAAATAATAACATCCATTTTGAATAGCAGAAATAATATTCAATTCCCAATCATGAGGCAATTTACCTTGTGTTACTTTTAAATATTCATCTTTAACTTCTTTTTTGATAGCCATACAACAACCTTGAGAAAAATTCATTTCTAATAAACTCTTTAAATCGATTTCCGTTAATTCTTCTGTTACTTCTTTAAAAAGTAAATTATTATTTGAACGTCCTTTTATTTTATTCACCTCGAAACAATTTCCATCTTGATCCATAAAATTAAAACTCGATGCTAGAGATAAAATATTGGATTGTCTCATTTTTTCAACCATCACCTCTATTTTATTTAAATGCCAACGATCATCTTGATCACTTAAAAAAATGATATCTCCATCTACTATCTCTAATCCTTTTTTAAAGTTCTTACGATATCCTAAATTATTTTCATTTTTTATAAGTTTCCAATTAATAAGTTTATAACCATCGATATACTGATGAATCAACTCATAACTATTATCAGTAGAAACATCATCTATTAATATTACTTCATCAATTAGATACGTTTGTTTTCTAATAGAATCTAATTGTTCAATTAAATACTTTTCGCCATTATATACAGCCATTACTAATGATACTTTCATAACTTACTACCTTTCTTTGTTAGAAATAGTATAGCATACACATTTGAATATATGCCAATCATATTGATAATTTATCATGATATACAAAAACTAGCACTTCAAATGTGCTAGTTCTATAGATACTATACTAATTCACCATTTTCATTAAATTTATAATAATCGTTATCTATCTTAACTGTTTCATTAGATACCATATAACCTGTTATTGGATTCAAATAGTATTTTTTACCATTTAATTCTAACCATCCATTATGTGATAATCCATCTTGATCAAAATACATCCAATGATCACTATCATTAAATTTATCATGATATACTTGCCAACCTAATACCATACATCCATTTTGATCAAATCCATAATATCCTTGTCCATCTATTTCTCTTATAACAATTGTATCCCCTCTGCTTGGATAACTACATTTTAAATATCCAGAATCACTAAAGTGATACTTTTTCCCATTTAAAGTGAGCCATCCGATTTGCATAGATCCATCTTGATTAAAATATTTCCAATCAATACAATCTTCATTTGTATCAGCCCACTTATTAATTTCTTTCAACCATCCTGTATACATTGTACCATCTTGATTAAAATAATATGTTTTTTCGTCTATATTTACTTCGCCAATACACATTACTCCATAGTTATCATTTTCATCTAAATAATACCATTTACCTGATTGTTTTTGCCATCCTGTTAACATATAACCTGAACTGCTCAATAAATACCAATCTCCATCTTGATTTTGCCATCCTGTTAATGGATTACCTGAATCATCTAATAAATACCATTTATTTTCTTGGCATTGCCAACCTGTTAACATACATCCTGAATCATCTAATAAATACCATTTGCCATTTCTTTGTTGCCATCCTGTTAATGGATTACCTGAATCGCTAAGTAAATACCAATCATCTTCATATTTTTGCCATCCTGTTAGCATATAACCTGCATCATCAAACAAATAGCTAGTATCATCTATATTGAACCAACCAGATTTAGCAAAGCTTCCATCTTCAAATTTATACCACCAACGATTTCCACTTTTGTTCCATCCAACTACTTCCTTCACTTTTCCTTTTACCCATACTCCAGAAGCATCAACATAGCTATCTCCAATCCATGTATCAGTTAACATATCTCCGTTAGCATCCATATAATAACAATTACCATTTATCCAATGCCAGCCTTTTCCAAGCTCACTACCATCAGCTTGGAAATAATGCCAATATCCATCAATTTGATACCAACCAATAACCATATAACCTTCTTGATCAAAATAATACCATTGCTCATTTACATATTTATAATCATCTTTAGGATAAGTTCCATCATTTTCTTGATACCACCATCCTTTATTATCTTTTTTCCAGTTTCCTGCATAAATTGGACTAATTGATATTACTAGCATTACTAAAGCTAAAAAAACAATACAACTCAATTTCTGTTTCATTAATATCATCTCCTTTTTAAAAAATTATATCATAAACAAATATTATTGTTATATATCTTTTTATATTTGTTTAATATATTTTCTATCTTTCCCTAAAAAATTCATAAATATTAAAACTTCTAATATTTGTATTTTCCTTCGCTCTTTTTAAGAAAAATGTTGCTAATTGAATAAACACCAATATATTGAAGGCTAATCAGATGCTCAAAAAGAATATAATTCAGATAATGATTAAAATATCAATAAAGGTTGGTGTTTATAATGATTACTGAAAAACAAGTTGTTCAATATTTGAAAAATAAAGATCAAGACTATATTGATAATCTTCTGGAACGTATTAAAAATTCTTGTTCAATCAATGTTAAATCTGAGTCTAAAATAATTTGTCCTATATGTGGTTCGTCTTCTGTCAAGAAAAATGGCAAAGATTCCTATGAAAAACAACGTTATTTTTGTAATGACTGTCATAGATCTTTTAGTGAAAACACTAAAACATTATTTTTCTGTTCTCATTTTACAAAAGATCAATGGCTCAAATTTATTGATTACGAAATAAGTGGTTATGAAGCTTATTTTATGAATACATCAATAACAACATGTTTTTATATGAGACATAAGCTTTATAAAGCAGCATCACAAATCATTCAAGAACAAAAACTAAGTGATGAAATAGAAATCGATTCTCAATATTTAAGTATCAATCTTAAAGGAACCAAACTAGAAAATATGCCTAGATATTCAAAAAAAAGAGGAAAACAATCAGCATATAGAGGAATATCACATCATAAGGTATGTGTTACATGTGCAATAGATAGTCAAGATAACATAATGATGAATATTGTTTGGGATCAGAGTCATTTGAAAAATATATGTCTGTAATCAATAGACTAGATAATGTAAAGAAATTAATCAGTGATTCAAAGTCATACTTTAAACAATTTTCAAATGAATTGAAAGCAGAAAATAGTTATATTAAAACCTCACCAACACAAAAGCATTATTTAATAGAAGATGGAAATAGTCTAGCGTCTGTTAATGAATTAATGAGTGAAATAGAAAATATTATTCAAAGGACACATGGTTTTTCAACAAGATATGCACAAGAATATTTAGATTTTAATATTTTAAGAAAACAAATAAAATATAAGTATAAAAGAGATGAACAAGCAAAGAAGCTATTCGAAGAAGTGAAAGATAGTGAATTTATTAAAAATGCATTGGTGTTAAACACACCAATGCCAATATCATTAAAAGAAGCCTACTATGAGTATCACTATGGAATATTTTCAGATGCTTATCTTAAAAAACAACAAAATTCTTAAAAAGAGCGTTTTCCTTTAAAAATAAAAAACTACTTCTAACACAATAATTGTGTTAGAAGTAGTATAATAAATTAATATTCAATTTCTTTTAAATATCTACTTAAAGCATCTTGCCATGTAGGTAATGGTTTAAATCCATTTTCTACAAGTTTAGATTTATCCAATCTACTATTAAATGGTCTAGCAGCTTTAGATAAACCATATTCTTCAGTCGTTACTGGTAAAACTTCTGTAGTATATCCTGCTTGTTTAAAGATTTCTACTGTAAAATCATACCATGAAATATAACCACCTTCATTAGTAGCATGATAATAACCATATTTATCACTTTCAGCCATATCTACTAATAATCGAGCAAGATCATAAGTATATGTTGGTGTTCCAATTTGATCATTAACAACTTTAACTTGTGGATATTTCTTTCCAACATTTAACATCGTTTTAATAAAGTTTTTACCATTAACACCAAATACCCAAGCAATACGAACAATAAAATATTTATCTAAATTAGAAGAAACTGCAAGTTCACCTTCTAATTTAGTTTGTCCATAAACATTTAATGGTTTGTAATCTTTACAATCAGGATCCCAAGGTGTTTCACCTTGTCCGTTAAATACATAATCTGTAGAAATATAAATCATTTTACAATCTAACTTTTTACATACTAAAGCAATATTTTCTGTTCCTTTAGCGTTAACTGCTCTTACTTTTTCTACTTTATCATCATCTTCTGCTAAATCAACAGCAGTCCATGCTGCACAATGAACAACAACATCAGGATTGATTTTTGTAATTTCTGATTCTACAGCTTCTTTATTTGTAATATCTAATTGAACATATTTTTGAAAATGTTCATTACTTTCAGTAATATCACTTCCAATTGCTTCATGTCCTCTTTGATTTAATTCATTCATAACGTCATAGCCTAATTGACCATTAACACCTGTTACTAATACTTTCATTGATTTACCTCCAATCAGCATACTTATTATAGCATACTTTCTAATTTTCTTGAATTAACACATAAAAACGTTGCAATTACGATCAAAAAATATGAATTCACAAATGTTCTTGTTCCAGAAACAAAAATAGATGGTGAAAATCCAAGTACAACTCTTGAACAAAATGCTGCACAAATAATTATGAAACTTAGAAACATTGTCTTATTTCCTAGATTAATTTTTATTACATAAAAACTAATCAATAAAATACATATAAAATAAAGAATAATTAAACAAACATTCATATTCAACGAAATGTGTTCAATAACTTTTGTATAATCATTAAACACATTAAAGATTTGATAAAACCCTCTATGATTACAGTATCTATCACTTACACTAACTACAAAGATAACAAAGGTCATAAGACCTACTAGTATATATTGTCCTTTATTTTTTGTATTTTTATAAATGATATAAATCAACATAATGTTCCAAACAAAAATAATATATGCAGGTTGTAAAGAACCAATTGCTATTGTTGAAAGAACTCCTAACAATAACTTATCCATCAACTTAAAGCCATAAAAAGCTGGATAATAAGCATTCATTTCTACAACTTTTCTTAGCTCATTTCCAGGACATAATGCATGATATCCTAACATTATAAACGATAACACTAAAATAATATAGGCTAAAATAGGTACTTTTTTATGCTTTACTAAACTATATATCATAAATAAAGCATAAAATCCTACAAACAATGCACACATTTGTTCTTGATTGATAGCGTATAAACTAGCAACCACATAACTTATTTGTTGAGCTATTGATATCTTTTCATTGGAAATGATTTGTATAATATATGAAAGTCCATATAATCCTAACGCAAGTGGCCATACATAGTTAAGTGTCGTCGCATACCATCCAGCCATGCCAAATGTTCCAAAAGGAAATAACATGATTACAAGCATTAGAAAAAAAGTAATGATCCAATCGTTTTCTTTTGTTGGACAAATTATTCTTCTTAAAGAATGTAAAACAAGTACAAACATTCCACTATCTAAAATGATCCAAGCCCATTTATTAATATTTAATAAAACAAGCATCACCAATTCAATGATATTTCTACTTGTCCAAGTTTGTATCCTCATTTGAGTATAGTTAATTAATCCCATTTTTGATTGTTCAAGAAACCATACATCATCTGCCACTCCTAATTTTACAGATGCATGCCTAACAACCATAAAAACAAATAAGATTAGATAAATGACCCATATATGATTTTTGATACATTCTGTTACTTTTTTCATGGTGTCCTCCTATTTTAGACAATATAAATAATAAGTAAAATCCATACCTTCATAAAGTTGTTTGAATTTTTTTATTTCTTTATAGTTATCATTTAAATAAGGAATATTCTTTCGATATCCTATTGTATCTTTATATTCTCTTATCACAACAAATTCAATTTCCTTATTTTTAATAGCCTCTCTTTGACCATCAATAATTTGAGGGTAACGATCATATCCAACATTTTGTCGCATAAAATATTTAACATTAGGAACAATATTACATGTTGTATAAAATCCCCCATCTAAATTATCATAATTCAATAATGTTTTATTTTTTGATTTATCAATAATATCTTTAAAAACATATTGTGCATATGCACTTTGAGGGATATTCATATATCCTCTATTAGGACTTTTTAATGAATAATGAACAGAAAATATCATTCCTCCACATAGTATACATATCGCTAAAGTTTGACTATTTAAAAAATTTTGAACAATTGAAAAAACAAAAATAAATCCAAAAATAATATATGCTTCAAAACATAAAAAATAATAAATAAATGGTAATCCACCTATATAAACACCAATCATTAGAAAGATAAATGATAATAAAATAAATATATTGATCCAAATATTTTTTAAAATCTTTGTTGTTAAACAATTTACAAAACCAAGACATAATAATATATAAATTGTTCTATTGTATTTCATTTGTTGGAAAATTGCTGAAAACATATTTAATATTCTTGTTTTTAAATCAATAGTTGTACTATAAGCAGTTAGATTAAAAGTAATATATACATCATAATAATCTCTTAATGCACCATTGATAACAAAATAAAGAATTGATATAAAGATAGGAATAAACATTCCCACTAAAAAATAAACACAACTTATAAAAGCTTTTTTTATTTCCTTTAAAGAAATTAATTTAAAGAAATATAAAGCCATCCAAATAAACCACAAACCTAATAAATTAAATTTGATCAATGAAACACATCCAGCTATTGCCCCATTAATTAATAAATATTTCTTTCCAAAATCATTTTCATTAATAATTTTAATAAAGAAATAAACACTACTTGCAACAAAAGGTAAACAAAATTCTTCTGCACTACCTCCTTGTACAAAAGAAATCGATCCTGAAATAATAGCTAATGTCAAAACAGATGTTAATAAGGCATAAAATTGATTTAAATAAGTTCTAGCAATTTTAAAAAGAAAATAGCCAAAAATTGTATATGAAATAACTTCTAATAAATAAACACCTAAAAATGTATCATGACTTATTAAATAACCTATTCCATATATCAAATAAAGCAAAGGTCCCTTTTGTTCAAATAAATCTTTATAAGGAACCTTTCCATTAAACATACCTTTTCCCATTGTAAAAAAAGCATTACCATCAACCCAATCATTATAAGGATATAATGGTGAATCTTTTGAACAAATCAAAAGAGTTAGGATAGAAACAATCAATAAGATAGCTAAAATAACTTTTTTATTATCTAAATAATTACTTAGTTTTTTCATCTTCGATATTTGTATCCTTTACAATATAAACAGGTCTTTTCTTAGTTTCTAAATAAGTTTTTGATAAATATTGTCCTAAAATACCTGTACAGAATATTTGTATACCACCAATTAAAGTAATAATGCATACAAGAGATGGCCATCCACTTGTAGGATCATTAAAAATAAGTGTTTTAATAATTATAAATATTATAAATATAAAAGCAATAAATAACATCAACATCCCTATAAGCGATGCAATCGCTAATGGTGCTGTTGAAAAAGCAACGATTCCTTCAATACTATATAATAATAATTTCCAGAAAGACCATTTTGTTTCTCCTGCAACTCTTTCTACATTTTCGAATTCAATCCACTTTGTTTTAAATCCTACCCAACCAAATAGTCCTTTACTAAAACGATTATATTCTTTTAATTCTAATAAAGCATTTACAAATTGTCTTGTCATTAAACGATAATCACGTGCACCATCCATTAATTCAGTATCAGATATCTTATTCATGATTTTATAAAACATTCTTGCAAAAAATGATCTTATTGGTGGTTCTCCTTTACGAGTCACTCTTCTTGTAGCAGCACTATCATAACCTTCTTCTCGAATTGCTTTTAACATTTCTGGTAATAAGCGAGGAGGGTCTTGTAAATCAGCATCCATTAAACATACATAATCACCTGTACTATTTTCAAATCCAGCATACATAGCCGCTTCTTTTCCAAAATTTCTTGAAAAAGAAATATATTTAACTCTTGAATCTTTTTTAGCAAGCTCCATCATAATTTCTAATGTTTTATCTTTTGAACCATCGTTTATGAATAATAATTCAAAATCTACATCATTCATTTCATCCATGACTCTACTCATTTCCTTATAATAATAATGAAGCGCTGCTTCTTCATTATAACAAGGTACAATTACTGTTATTTTTTCCATCTTATTTATTTCCTTTAAAAACAACTAACTTACTTAATACATAATTCAATACAACCACAATGACATTAACAATCACTTTAGCGATAACATCATTAACAACATTAAAATACACAAATAGCCACATAAGTACCATATCTAAGATTCCTGTAGCTAATCGAGAACTAAAAAAAGAAACAGCTTCTTTTAATATATTTTGACTACTACTTTCAAAAACATATTTTCTATTTGTGATATAAGCAAATAAAACTGATAAAAACCATGCTAGTGCATTAGAAATCAAATAATTTATGTGTAAAAGCTCTGCACTTAAAAAATAAACAACAATATTAACGACCGTTGTAAGAACACCAAACACAAGATACATAATGATTTCTTTATATTTCATTAATAATTCTTTCATTTTCTTCTCCTAAAAAAATGCTAGTTTTGTCATAGACATACTAGCATTTTTTTTACTAATATTCAATTTTATAATTCTTAATTATTCTTTATCTAAGACAAATGCCTTCTTCAAACTTAAATTAGGATTATAAAAACGATCACTATATAACATATAACCCCATTTATCTTTGATGTAATCGTGTTCTTGAACAAATCGACGATATTTAGCACTTTTTGTATCAACTGTATCATCTCCTCTAGATTTAGATTCATAATGATATAGTTCTACTTGATTTAAACAAATATTGTAATAACCTTGTTTTAATAACTTTAAGTTAAAATCAACGTCATTGAAGGCTACTTGTAGATCTTCTTCTAAACCATTGACTTCTAAATATTTTTCTTTAGAAACCATTAAACAAGCTGCAGTAACAGCGCTGTAGTTAAATGGAACGGATAATCTTCCATAGAAACCAACATCTTCTCTTGGATTATCAATAAAACAATGTTGTGCAATTCCACCAATTCCTAAAATAATACCGGCATGTTGAACCGTATTATCAGGATATAACAATTTAGCACCTACTGCCCCAATATGAGGTTGCATTGCATAGCCAACCATTACTTGTAACCAATGTGGTGTAATAATTTCAGTATCATTATTTAATAAAACAATATATTCACCTTTAGCCGCTTCTACAGCTTGATTATTGATTTTAGAATAGTTAAATTCATAATTAGCATCAATAACTCTAAAGTTAGAATATTTATTTTGATATTTTTTAAATAAATCAAAAGTTTCTTTCTTTTCGCTATTGTTATTCATTAAAATAACTTCATAATTTTTATACGTTGTTTTTTCAAATAATGATTTTAAACATTGTTCTGTAATATCTGCATAATCTTTTGTTGGAATAATGATTGAAACCATTGGTTCTGTTTCATATTCATATCTTACTAAATAATAAGGAACTCTTGGATGAACAGTTACTTTAGCTTTAATACCACGACGTTTTAAAGCATCTTCTACTGCCATTCTTCCTTTTTCAACAGCATATCCTTTACTATCAATTGTGGCAGCCGTTGACCCTTCAATCATACGCCAATGATATAAAATCTTTGGAATATGATAAACACGTTCAGGAGTTGTTTTTTCTAAAAATCTTAAGAAAATATCATAATCTTGCGCTCCTTCATAGCCTACTCTAAAACCACCGATTTCATCAACAATCGATTTTCTCATAATTTCAAAGTGACAAATATAGTTACTTCCAAGTAATGAATCAGGTGCATAATCTGATTTAAAATGAGGATCTCTTCTTAATCCTTTCATATCCATCTTATCTTCATCCGTGTAGATAAAATCTAATTCTTTATTTTTATTTAAAACAGCGACACATTCTGCTAATGCATTTCTAGCAAGTAAATCATCATTATCCATTAAACCAATAAATTCACCGCTAGCAATATTTAAAGCATCGTTTGTTGCTTTAGAAATATGTCCATTTTCTTTACGATGATGTACTTTGATTCTAGAATCTTTATTTTCATATTCATTTAAAGTATCAATTGTTTCTTGTAAAGTTGAACAATCATTAGATAAACATATTTCAAAGTTTTGATATGTTTGATTTAAAATAGAATCTAAACATTCTGCTAAGTATTTTCTTTCCACATTATAAACTGGTATACAAATTGAAATAAGTGGATTGTAAGAAAATTGAGGATGTTCTTCAAATGGTTTTTCATTTTTTTCTAACCATAAAAGATATTCTTTTTGATTTAAGAAATTATAAACATCTAAAAATTTATTTTTTGTTTTCTTATTTTCTTTAATACGTCTTTTACTTTGTTTTAATCTATTTGGTGTTAAAACAAAATGATATTCCTTAGCTATATATTTAACTTCTTTACCAATAGCATAAGTATTTACTTTTACCTTATTATTTGTTTCTTTTGTTTTTCTAACTGTTTTTTGTAAAAGTATTCTCATCTTTGACTTAATTCTTTTCATTAAAGTATTCTTTCTTACACAAACAAGTTCCTTTTGATCATCATGTATTAAATAAACTTTAACTTTAGAATCATCTTTACTCAATGATAATGTTAATTCATAATTGTCACTTGCTAGATCTGGTAAAAAACGTGCTTCTCTTTTTTTACCATCAACAGTTACTTCAAAAGAATAATCTTTTAAAGAACAATTTCCATACATAATAAATGTAGGATTAACAAGACCATGAACCTGTGCATCTCTCACATTTATATAATCTAATGTTTTCATGTCTATCACCCCTTATATTTCTTCAGCAAATCCTTTTTCTAATTTTCTAAAGATAAACATTCCTAATACAAAACAAATAATAGCCATTACAACCATATAAAGCACACTAGACATTGCTGGTAACGTATGATACATAAAGAAATCACGGTAGGCACTTACGATATGTGTAAAAGGATTTAAATAAAGTACCCAACGAATAGCTTCTGGAAATAATTCTGCCGGATATAAAATAGGTGTTCCATAAAATAACATATTAATAACAAATTGAATAATATATTCTGTATCTTGAATATAAACATTGATTGCACTTAAACCAAGAACCATTCCTGCTGTAATTACAAATTGAATCAACGCAATAAATGGTACTAATAAAATATGCCAACTTAATCCAAGTCCACCAAAAACACAGAAAAGAATAATAATCAAACAAGCGATAAAAAAGTTAACAAGTCCACTTAATGTGGCTGATATTGGTAAAATTTCTCTAGGAAAATATACTTTTTTAATAACACCTGCATTATTTTTAATACTTCCCATTCCAAGTCCCATAACTGTCGTAAAGAAGTTCCATGGAATAACCCCACAAATTAAATATTGAAGATAATTATCTGTTTTGATTCTCATGATATAAGGAAATACAATGGCATAAACGGCAACCATTAATAATGGATTTAAGAATGACCATAATACTCCTAAAAATGAACCTTTATATTTACCTCTAATATCTTTTTTTACATTTGTTTTTAATAATTCACGATAGTCATATAAGTTTTTAAATAATTTCATTTTCTTTTTCTCCTATATGATATTAATCTTTAAATCTTTTTCAGATATAACTTTATCTTTTTCATCTAATAATTGAACAAGAATAGAATGTTCTCCTAATTCCATTTGACTTACATCTACAAAATAATCAAATCCACATTCATCATCATTTGTTCCATAACCACCATATTTTTCTTGATAAGCCATTAAAACATCACTTCTATTTATTTTTCTCATTTCAGTAACCTCTTGATCATCAAAAGTTACTTTTAAACGATCATTTAAACAATCACTCAATGACCATCCAGAAATTGTAAATTGAGCTGTATCTTTTTTAACTTCCGCAAATGATTGAGGAATATCAACAACAACAATACCATGGTAAGTATCTAATGGTTTTTGATATTTTTTCTTAGCTTCTTCTTTATGATCTAATTTAACTTGTTTTAAATATTCATCAATAACATAAGTTGGATCACCATCTAATTTAAATTCACCTTTATAGATCCAAACAGCACGTGTACATAAATCTTTAACTGTATCTAAACTATGTGAAACAATAACAATTGTTTTATCACTATCTCTTAATTCTTTTAATTTATCAAAACATTTATCTTGGAAATGTTGATCTCCAACTGCTAAAATTTCATCAATTAATAAAATTTCTGCATCTACATTAATAGCAATTGAAAAAGCAAGTCGCATATACATCCCAGAAGAATAAGTTCTAACTGGATTATCAATAAATTCTCCTAGTTCTGAAAATTCAATGATATCATCTACTCTTTTTTCAATTTCAGCTTTTGTTAAACCAAAAACAGCAGCATTAAAATAAATATTTTCTCTTCCTGTAAAATCTTGATGGAAACCTGCACCCAATTCAAGTAACGAAGTCAACTTACCATGTGTTTCAATTGTCCCTTCATTAGGATAAATAATCTTAGTCATCAACTTCAATAAAGTTGATTTACCACTCCCATTTGTTCCAATCAAACAAACAGTTTCACCTTTTTTAATATCTAAATTTATATTCTTCAATACCGTATGAACTTCTCTATTGCTTTTTCCAAAAGATAACAATCTTTCTTTTAAAGTATGCGCCTTATCATATTCAACTTTAAAATACTTTGTCATATTTCTTACTTCAATAGCATTTTCTTTATTCATAAGACCTCCGCTAAATCTTCTATTTTTTCTCTTATATTCTTAATAATTTCGTTATTAAACCTTATAAATATATACCACATACATACCTATTTGTCCAACACTTCATATTTCACACTGTATATTCTACCATATCTTTGCTTTATATTTTAGAATTTTAAAATAAAAATAGAAGCTAAATAAATATAGCTTCTATAATCTAATAACATAACACTCATTATTTGTATATTCTAATTGATATCCATGACTCATAAGCTCATCAGCTTGTTTTTTAGAAAATGTTAAGAAATATGATTCTCTATAATAATCAAATGCAAACTTCGTTTGATCAAAAGATGCTTTTTCACTCCAATAATCATAAATAGCATGATAAAATTGCAATTCATCTTCGTAAAGAGAACCTTCTTTTACAATTTGAATTCGATTACTTGACATATAGAATCCTTGATGATAAGTCACTTTTCCATGATAAGTAAATCCTGGAGGAGCCAATAATGTATAATTTCCATAAGGCAAACTGTCAAAATGTTCTCCTACATCATTAAATATATCAAGCATCATATTATCGCATTTAAATATTTGTGTAAAATCATAACCATATTGATTAATTCCACAACCTAAAAATGTATACGATTTAATTTGATTATAATTTTGATAAACAAATATGAGAGATGAAGTAATCGCTAATGTTGCTACTGAAACAGATATTGTTTTTAAAGAAATAATATCAAGTATTTTAGCAATAGATAACCCTATCAAGAAAACAACCATAAATTGAATTGCTGAATAAAATCTTAATATAACAAAGAAATAATTAAACGATGATAGACATAGTAGTTCATTAAACTTATTCTTAGCTACAATAATAATAAGCATTAATGTAATAATAGCCAGATATTTTCCATATTTTGAATTAATCACCAAAGCTAAAGCAATAGCTGCAATACATGTACTATATTGCATAATTGTATCAGTAGAAACATAATATCCATAAAATGGCGATAATTGATTACTAAAAGATTCAAAATCTGCTAAAGATAATAAAGGAGTATGGTCCAATTTATTTGTTAAAATCAATAATACTAAAACAAATAAGAAACAGCATAAATTAATAATGATCCATTTAGTATTTTTTTCCTTTATTGAAATACATGTATTATAAGCAAATTTAAGTATAAATAAAACAAAGAACATAACAATAAAAACAGGTAAAAAGACTGTCGAAAAGGACATCATTGAACAACTCGTGATACCAGCAAAAATAATATTTTTAATTGTCATTTTATTTTCAATCAAAGGTATACAAACAATACACATGATAGGTACAGAAAGTACTCTTACTACTGAACCACCATACCATATGGCATTTTGAAATTGCCATAAGTCAAATGATCTTATTATTAAAAAAGAACCATTATTTTCCATCAAATATCCATGGCCTATTAAAAATAAAAAGAATGGAATAAGTGCATATTGTGCTTTTCTTTTAGTAACAAAACTAGCCAATTGTTTAATTGCTAATGCAAACATTGTATAGTTATGAATAACCATGAAAACTTTGCAAAAATAAACAGGATTAATATGAAAAATACTTGCGAAAGCACCATAAGTAATCTCATATGTATTCACCATTCGTGCATAATCTACAGATGTTGTAAGCCATCCTGTATAAAAGCTTTCATTCATTAAAGATGGTGTTCCTATAGAATTAACTACTTTCGCTATATAATAAGCATCATCGTAATCAAACTCATATAAAGCCATTACATTTGATACTGAAAATAAAGTGAATAAAAAAACAAAAAAATATATAACCCAATTATTTTTTACATGATCTATTATGTTTTCCTTTTTTAAGCTACTTTTAAATTCATTTACAAAGGTAGAAATATTTTTATATTTTCTCCATAATAAAAATACAAAAAAAGAAAAGAAAAGAACACAAAATAAAATAAAATAAACATTCCAACTCAATTGAAATAATTGACACGGAAAACCTATGATAAAAGAAATAAAAAATACAGATATAAATCCATATATAACATATGCTGTTGAATTTTTTATTTTTATAGCAAAACAATCAGCTACAAACTCTCCTATTAACCAATAAAAATAAAAAATAAAAATTAAAAATATAAAGGTTAAAAGATGATTCATATATTTCCTCCCTTATTATTAAACTTAAACAATTAAATACATTACGATTAAATCGTAATGTATTTAATAAATATTATTTATTTTAAATCATTTTTCTTTTTCAAAATAGCAATTTCTTGAATTAAGTTTTTTTGCTTTTCTTCTAGCATAGATACTTTATTAAATAAAACATATACTAAAATAATAAGCATAAAAATAATAGCTGCAAAAACTATATTTGCTGTTGAAATGACACCTATAAGTCTAGCTACAAAAAAAGCAATTTGTGGAAAAATACTTAAAATAATTAATGCTATCGAACAAAGAATCCATGCTAAAGCATAATCAGTTCTTAATTTACCTTTTTTAACATTCTTTACTAAAATAATAAAGAATAAAACAGTGAATATAATTAATAATATTTGTAATGTTAAACTCATACGTTACCTCCTAATTAAAGAATATAATTGTTATTAATACTTTTAACATATATTGAATAGAACTTCCTATCCCTGTATAAATACTTGTACCAGCAAGTCTATCTTCCATTTTAACTTGTACTTCTTTTGCTTTATAACCTTTTTTTATTTGAAATGCAAGTGTATCAGGTTCTGGTTTTCTATTTAATTCAAAAGCATAATCTTTAATTAATTCTTTATTAATGATTCTCATTCCACTTGTAGGATCATTAATAGTGGCACCTGTTGTTAGTTTAATCATTGCAGTAATAATTCTACTACCTAACATTCTCATGCTAAAATGCTTCTTTTCATCCACAAATCTTGATCCAATAACAATATCATATCCATTTTCTATTTCTTTTACTAAACTAGGTATATATTCTGGTAAATGTTGCCCATCACCATCAAATTGGATAGCTGCGTCATAATTATTATAATAAGCATATTTATAACCTGTTTGTACTGCACCAGTTAAGCCTAAGTTAACAGGTAAATCAACATGATTAATATTATTGTCATCTAAAATTTTTCCAGTACTATCTTTAGAACAATCATTGATTACAATATAATCACAATCAATATCTGCATTTTCAAGATTTCTAACAACTCTTAAAATGCTTTCTTCTTCATTATATGCTGGAATTATAACTAAAGTTTTCATACTTTCCCTCTTTCTCTAATACTATTCTTACTGATTATACCAATAAAATTATATATTTCAAACAAAATATACACAAAAACGGGATGTATTCATCCCATTTTTGTACATAATTTTAATTATCTAAGCCAAACACCATTAATATCAAAACGATTAACTACTCCATTGATTTTATAATCTCCTGTGACCATCTTTCCATTAGCGTCTACATAATACCAGTTATTTCCTGATTTTACCCATTGGGCACTAATTACACCACTTGAAGCTGCATAGTAATCTTCACCATTGATTTTGAACCATCCTGTTTGCATTAATCCGCTTTCTGCAAAGTAGTATTTAGCTCCTGCAACTGTTTGATATCCTGTTACCATTTTTCCATCTGCGTCTACATAGTACCAAGTATTTCCTGATCCTACCCATTGTGCTTCGATAGCTCCACTAGATGTTGCATAGTAATCTGCTCCATTGATCTTGAACCATCCTTTTTGCATTAATCCACTACTTGCAAAGTAGTATTTAGCTCCTGCAATTGTTTGGAATCCTGTTACCATTTTTCCATCTGCATCTACATAGTACCAGTTATTTCCTGATCCTACCCATTGTGCATTGATAGCTCCACTAGATGCTGCATAGTAATCAGTATTGTCAATCTTGAACCATCCTGTTTGCATTAATCCACTACTTGCAAAGTAATATTTAGCTCCTGCAATTGTTTGGAATCCAGTTACCATCTTTCCATCAGCGTCTACATAGTACCAGTTATTTCCTGATCCTACCCATTGTGCATTGATAGCTCCACTAGATGTTGCATAGTAATCAGCATTGTCAATCTTGAACCATCCTGTTTGCATTACTCCGTTAGCATCGAAGTAATATTTCTTTCCTTCGATTGTTTGATATCCCGTTACTTTTTGGTTATTGTCATAGTAATACCATTTATTACCTGATTGTACCCATCCTGATTTTACTTCAGGAGTTTCTACATTTAATTCACCATTTTCATTAAATGTATAATCTTTTCCATCAACGTTTACAGTTCCTGTAACCATTTTTCCTTCTTTATCAAAGTAATATTTTTTACCACTTAATGTTAACCAACCAGTTGTTTTTTGACCATCTTTATCTAAATAATACCAAGTTTTTTCTTCTTCTAACCATCCAGTTGTCATTTTACCATCAGCATCAAAATGATATTTAGTTCCATCTACTTCTTGCCATCCTGTACATGGTTCATAATATCTGTCATATAAATATTTATTACCTATAAATTCTGTAAGTTTTCTTGATGTTAATACTGTAGTTTCTTTAACGATACCATTTTTATCATAGGCAACTAAAAGCATTTTCCCTTTTTCATAAGCAGTTGTAACTTCTATATTATTTCCAGATGCTGTTAATAATTCTCCCCATGAGAAAATATATTTAACACCATTTATAGTTTCTATACCTTCTACTTCATTCAAGTTTTTATCATAGTAATACCATTTTCCTCTAAGTTGAATCCATGTATTAGCTACTGCTTTTTTCTTTTCAACAACAACACCTTCGCTATTATATGCAATGACATAAGTTACTATTTTATCATTTTCATCTCTATATGATGAAACAACAGATATTCCATTAGAAGATTTTATTAATCTACCATTTTCAAAATAATATTCTTTTCCATTAACAGTATAAATACCATCTACAAAATTCATTTCACTTGAAACATAGTACCAATCATTTCCAATTTCATTCCATCCAGCTACTCTCTTAACCTTATCTACAATTTCACCTTTATTATTATAAGCATAAAGATAATCATTTCGATAATCAGTTAATATTTCATCACTGTCACTTGTTTGAAGCATACCATAAATAAAATACAAAGATTTTCCATCTACAGTATATTCTCCATCATATGGATAATAATAACCTGCATCATTTAAATAATAGTAATAACAATTACCATTTAAATAAATCAATTCATTATCTTTAAATTTAGCTTTTTCAATAACTTTTCCATCTCTTACATAAGCAAGTGTATCTCCTGATGTAACAACTTCATCCAAATATTCAGCTAATTGCCCATAATTAAAGTAATATTCTACACCATCAATTGTTTGAATTCCTGAATATGGAGTTAATTCAGAATCAAAATAATATTTTCCACCATTAAATTCAATCCATTTATTTCCTACAATATCTACTTGTTCTACAACTTTTCCAGTATAATCATAGGCATAATATTTATTTCCTTCTCTAACTGTTGTAATATTTCCTTCAAAACCTGAAGTTGCAAGTTGTCCATTACTCAAAAAATAATAAGTTGCATCTCCAATTGTATGAATTCCTTGATATGGATATAAATCTTGATCATAGTAATACCAATTATTATTAAACTTGATCCATTTATTTCCTTCAATTTTTACTTTTTCTATAACAATACCATTTTTATTATAACTAACTAAATAATTATTAGAAGTTGCTGTAGAAATACCATCATAATCATATGTTGCTAATTGTCCATCACTCCAAAAGAAGTATTCCACACCATCAACTTTTTGAACTCCTTGATATGGATTTAAATTTTTATCAAAATAATACCATTTATTATTAACTTTAATCCATTTATTTCCTACAATATCTTGTTGATCAGTAACAACACCATTTTGATTATAAGCAATAAGTTGCCTATTAAATGTAATTACCCATATTCCTTCATAAGTACGTGTTGCTAATCTACCTTCCCATTCAAAATAATATTTAATACCATTAATTGTTTTAACTCCTATATAAGGATTCATATCAGCATCATAGTAATACCATCTATCCCCATAATGTGTCCAATCTCCAGCAACAATATTTGCATGATTCGTTACAATACCACTTTTATCAACAGTGACAATCAACCCATTATCTGTAATTGTATCTTCATCATACCAAGAAGAATATGCCATATGACCATCATAGCTATAAAAATAATACGTATTCCCATCAATTTCTTGAAGCCCTTTTAGTAATTCACCATTATCATCATAATAATATTTGTATCCATACTCTTCATACCAGCCACGTCTTTCACTACTTAAAGTGACAGGTGTATTAGAATCATTTTTCACATTTGTTTCTAATGCACTAACCATCGTAGTTGGTAATGTTGTTGCTGCAACAAGAGCTGATGCTACAGCAATCTTTTTAAAATTCCTACTCATGTTTTATCCTCCCCATAAATATTTCATAGACTTATTATATCATAACTGAATGCAATACTCCTTATCTAAAACCAAACGACATTTTTTCATTCTAAAAAGCAAAAGAGGTAACACAGTTACCTCTTTTCAACTGAAATATTGATTTTATTAATGTAAGGTTCAATAAGTTTAAAGAACCAATGTGAACATAAATGATATATTTTATAAACAATGTATGAAATAAGATAAATAATTAATGCTGATCCTAATTGATGTACAATTAAAATCAAAATACCTCTATTAACAAATTGTTCAATTCTAATATGTCTTAATAAGAATTCATGAAATAAAAAACATGTAAAAGCAGCTTTAGCTAATTCATTGATTATTTTACTTTCAAAATGAATATCCATAAAGAATAAAAGAATATAAGCAGACATTAAGATAATAATTGGATTATTATAATACCATGTTGCTGTATATTGTAAATGTAAAACATGTTCCATCATTGAAAAAGCATATAAAAATGCTAAACATCTTATAATCCACATACCTGCTTTTTTCTTAGATAATGTTATTTTATTTACACGAAGATATGCTCCTACAAAATATACCAAAACAAAGTTAATAATTGTATAACCATATTGACTTCCATACATTCCAATAGTACTTAATCCTAAATATGTATTTCCTGTTACATTTTCAGCAACATCTATAACAATTGTCCAAACTGAAAAAATAAGCATGAGTATAATTAATAAGCGTTTAAATTGTTCTTTATTAAGTTGTTTAATAATTAAATTAAGATATGGACTAATAATATATAATACAGAATAAGGTATTAAAAAGTAATTAGCGGGTAATAAACTACTAATCAATGAACTTACTGTAAATACTTTATGACCTCTTAATACTCCAAAAACATAAAAAACTAAATTAAATACGATAACTTGTACAAATAATTCTAGTATCTTAATTAATTTTCTATTTTGATTACAAGCTAGAAAATACGCTGAAATCATTACAAAAACATTAACTGCACAAACAAATAAACTTTCTATTAAATATAAATAATATTGATTAGGACTGCCATCTAAAACCATTCCTAATGCACCACCCATACTTGCATTATTATAATGTAAAATAACGACACCAATCATTGAAATAATTCTTAATAATTCAATAGACGAATTTCTTTTCGTTTTCTCTTTCATATATATTCCCTTCCAAACAAAAACCGATTTTTACTCAAAACAATGAGTAAGATCGGTTTTTAATTTATTTAATTCATCCAAAGACCTTGGTTATCAAAACGATTGACCGTTCCATCAATTATATAATCTCCAGTAACCATCTTTCCATCAGTATCTACATAATACCAGTTTCTTCCTGATTTGACCCATTGTGCTTGGATAGTTCCTGATGAAGCTGCATAATAGTCTTCACCATTGATCTTAAACCAATCTTTTTGCATTAATCCACTACTTGCAAAATAATACTTCGCACCATTAATTGTTTGATAACCAGTAACCATTTTTCCATCAACATCTACATAATACCAATTACTTAATGATTTGACCCATTGTGCTTGAATAGCTCCAGATGAAGCTGCATAATAGTCTTCACCATTGATTTTAAACCAATCTTTTTGCATTAATCCACTACTTGCAAAATAATACTTCGCACCATTAATTGTTTGATAACCAGTAACCATTTTTCCATCAACATCTACATAATACCAATTACTTAATGATTTGACCCATTGTGCTTGAATAGCTCCAGATGAAGCTGCATAATAATCTTCACCATTGATTTTAAACCATCCTGTTTTCATTAATCCACTTTCATCAAAATAATAAGTACTATTTCCTACTTTATAATATCCAGTAACCATATAATCATCATTTGCTATATAGTACCATCTATTCCCTAATGGTAACCATCCTGTTACCTTTTCACCATCTACAAATGTTTTTCCATAGATTTTTAATGTTCCTTGACTATAATATTTCCATTGATTTCCTACTTGCATCCATCCTGTGTACATAATACCATCTTCATTGAAATAATATTGTCTTCCATTAATAACTTGATCTCCTGTAAGAATCAATCCTTCATCATTTACATAATACCAATTACTTAATGATTTGACCCATTGTGCTCTTAATTCACCATCAGAAGAAATATAATACCAAGTATCATCTACTTTAAACCATCCAGTTTTCATAGAACCATCTTCCATAAAAAGATATTTTCTATTTCCAACTTTATAAATACCAGTAACCATATAACCATCTTCAGCTATATAATACCATTTATCATTTATTGGTAACCAACCTGTTACCTTTTCACCTTCTACAAATGTTCTTCCATAGATTGACATTTTCTTAGGACTATAATATTTCCATTTATCATTTTCCTTATGCCATCCTCTGACCATTACACCTTCACTAGTAAAATAGTATTCTTTATTGTTTATAGTTTGTGCACCAGTAACCATATCACCATTACTTGTTAAATAATACCATTCACCATTTAAACTGATCCAACCAGTGGCCATAATTCCATTAGTATTAAAATAATACCATTTTCCATTAATCTTTTCCCAACCGATTTGTAGAATATTTTTACTACTTCCATAATACCAATGATCATAATAATATTTCCATCCTACATAATCATATTTAGAAACACCTTGATCATACCAAACACTCATATCTACATAACCACTAATACCATCAACAAATGCTCCATTGCTATATTGCCATCCTTTAGGACCTCTATACCAATTATTACTAAATCCTAATGATGATGTATAAGCAGCTACCCAATCTACATGTTGATAAATAGTTGGACTATTTAATTTTGTTTGTAAAAGTGAACGATAGCTATAAACCTTCGTATTATAATTACTATTTGCTAATTTATTAACAAATGCATCAACAACTAATTCATTCGTTGTTGTTGATAATTCAGGTCTTTCCATATCTAAATAAACAGGATATGAAAGTTCTGAAGGTGAAATTTTATATATTGATAAATAATTTAAAATCATTTTTGCTTCATTATCAGCATCTGTTACATTATTTGAATAATCATAAATATAGATTCCAAAAGGAATATTATATTTTCTACAACCATTTAAATTATTTTCAAATTGTTTATCAATATGATAATATCCACCCTTATGAGAAACAATTCTAATAATAACACCATCTACATCTGTTTTACTTACTTTACTCCAATCAATATGACCATTGTATTGTGAAACATCAATAACCTTTTTAACATTTTCACCAATAACATGACCATCATTATCACGAAAACATTTTTTATTTCCTTGATAAAACCAACCATTTTGAATCATAGTTCGTAAACTATAAGAATTTTCTTCCTTTGCATCTTCTATTTTATTTTCATCTTGATCAATATGACTACTTTGTCCCATAATTGCATCATCATAACTTCCATCTAATGCATTTACAGAACTATTTTGAAAATAACTCAATGCAAAAGCCATTCCAAAAACCAAAAACAAATAACCAAAAAACTTTTTCAAAATCTTTCCTCCCCCTAAAAATATTATTACTGCATAACACCACTGCTATTAAAATAATATGTCTTATTTCCAACTTTATAATAACCTGTTACCATCGAACCATCACTTTTTAAATAATACCACTTATTCTCTAATTGAAGCCATCCAGTAACCATATAACCTTCATAATAAGTTTTCCCATATATTTCCATAACACCTGTACTTAAATAGTACCACTTACCATTAATTCTTTGCCAACCTGTTAACATTTGATATTGGCTATTAAAATAAAACCATGTATTCCCTAGTTTCTTCCAGCCACTTTGTCCATAGCCTGAATCATCAAAATAGTACCATTTATTGCTGACTTTTTGCCAACCTGTTTGCATTTTACCACTATCATTAAAATAAAACAAATTGTTTCCTACTTTTTGTAATCCTGTAAGTCTTTTACCTGTACTATCAAAATAATACCAATCACTACCTAAAGTTAACCAACCAGTAACCATATAGCCTTCATAATAAGTTTTTCCATAGATGTTCATAACACCTGTACTAAAGAAATAAGTATTTCCAGAGATTTCTTGAAATCCTGTTGCCATTTGATAATTATCTAAAAAGTAATACGTATTTCCTGCAATCATTTGCCAACTTTTTTGTCCATAACCACCATTATCAAAATAATACCATTTGTTATTGATTCCTTGCCAACCGGTTTGCATCTTTCCACTTGCATTAAAATAATAGAAATTATTTCCTACAGTTTGTAATCCTGTTACCATTGATCCATCACTATTTAAATAATACCAATCATTACCTAGTGGTAACCAACCAGTAACCATATAGCCTTCATAATAAGTTTTTCCATAGATGTTCATAACACCAGTACTTAAATAATACCATTTTTCATTTATTTCTTGCCAACCGGTTTGCATTTGATAGCTGCTATTAAAATAAAACCAATTATTTCCTATTAATTTCCAATCTTTTTGACCATAACCCAATTCATCAAAGTAGTACCATTTATTATTAACTTCTTGCCAACCCGTTTGCATTTGTCCACTTGTATTAAAATAATAGAGATTATTTTCTATAGTTTGTAAACCAGTTGCTTTTGACCCATTTGAAAAATAATAATACCAATAATTATTTTCTTTTTTCCATCCTTGTGGATGAGAAGTATTATTTAATAAAGTAACATATTGATTACTTACATATCCTGTATTATCAAAGCTATAAGTTCCATCACTACTAGCAACTTCACTTTGTATCTTATAAAAATCATTAATTGCAGAGGCATCTTTTATAATAAATGAATAAGCTGGATTTTTTATCGTTGTATATAAAACACTAGAATTTGTATTTGAACTACTTCTTACATTAAGGGCAGTATGTGTTGTTAAATAAATATCTTTGATTCCTAAAGTATAATAATCATTATCTTTAGAAGAGATACTAGCATCCATATTTTTAGCAATGCTTGCACATTTTTCTCCTTCATAGGGATCTGAAGAATATTTTCCAAATATTCCACTTCCCTTGTCTCCAAAATAACCTCCTCTAAATAAAGAAGTATATGTAGGATTTAAATATCTTTTAGACATCCAACTCGATGTAAAATTCATAATACAATCATCTACTGTACTAAAGGTATCTGCATTTCCACCTGGATTATTATCTGTAGCATTTAATCCAAATAAGTTATTTTTATTTAATGCAATATTGCTTTTTCCCCATCCAGATTCTAAGGCAGCAAAACTTGCTGCCATTAAAGCATTGACCCCATATTTATTTTGATACTTAATAAAAATATCACCTGTATTATATAATTTAGAAGTACTTCCTGCTTTATTATTTAAATAATTTGATATTTGTGAACCAGTATAAGTCGTTTGACTTCTCATTGGTAAGTATTGAAAATAACTATAATAAGGATTATTAGGATTAACAGCATTATTTCTAACATTATTTTTATAATCTGTAATCATTGTATTATAGTTATCATAAAAATAATGTCCATCATAGCTATAATACTCTTTATTCTTTGTTAAATAACTAGGCCCTGTCCCTATATAATTCTTATTCCCTTGATTTCCTGTCGCATTAACATTATTAGAAATATAATGATACAAATCACCTGATGAATTAACTTCATAGTTACTTGCATAATAAGTCCCTTGGCTAAGAACTTCAACATATTGAGGATCTACTAAACCAACAATTCCTGAAATCATAAACTTCACTTTTCCATTTTCATACCCTAAAAAAGCTGCATCCGCTGCATTTGATTTAGATAAATATCCCTCTTGTCCTGTATAATAATCTGTAAAATTTGTCGTTGTCTTTGCTTTAGAACAATTAAAATTAACCATATTCGCTGTAGAAACTGTTCGTGCATAAGGATTATACTCTTCATTCGTTGTTCCATCATAAACATCTACAGTATTAATATTTCCATCTTTATCTACAAATTTTGTTTGTCCAATAACTTCATTTGTTTCTTCATATGCTTTTATATTAGAGATATTAAAAATCATTCCCAATAATATAACAAGAAACAGACTTATGTACTTTTTTTTCATTTCCAACCTCCTACAATATTTTAAATCTATAGAATATTTTAACTTACTAATCCTATTTGCTTTTAATAATGTGATAACATCACATAAAATAATATACTTACAAATATCAACTAAAATAATCATCTTCATAAATACTATTTTTTATTATAATGATATACATTTTCAATTCAACAAAAAGGATATAGAATTTTCTATTCTATATCCCTGTTATTTTCTTTCTTTTCTTGTAAATATTTATTTGCATCTTTAAAGAAACTAATGACAATCAACAGTATAATAAATCCTATTGGAAAAGCAGCGATAATAGCCACTGACTGTAAACTATACATTGAATTTTCAGCAAAAATCAACGCTATTGGAAATAAGATAAAGATAATTGCCCAGAAAACTCTAATCTTTTTATCTGGTTCTTCATCTACATCTAATTTTTTATAGGAATAAGATGAAACAACCATAGTTAAAGCATCAAATGTTGTTGAATAAAAAGCAATCATAGTAATAACTAATAATAATAAACCTAGACTTGCTAGTGGTAGAGTATCAAATATCTTTAAAATAACTGTAGAATAATCTCCACTTTTAGCAATCATTCCCGAAATATCAATTCCATGTTTCATTTGTTGTGCCAAACCATAATTTCCAAGAATAATGAATGAAGTAAAAGTTCCTGCTAGACCCCATCCATATCCTCCTAGAATCGTATTTTTAATTGTTCTTCCCTTACTGATTTTTCCAATAAAGAAAGGAGTTGCAACACACCATACCATCCAATAGGCCCAATAATAAATCGTCCAATTTTGTGGAAATGATGTTTCTCTTAATGGATCCATCCAAGTAGATAATCCGATAAAATTTTGTACCATATTACCAATAGCTGAAAAACCAGTTTCTAAGATATATGTGGTTTCTCCCCCACCTATTAAAAAATAAATAAGTAAAGCAAAGAATAAATAGGAACAATATGTTGCTAGTTTAGAAATACCTTTCATTCCTGTAATTACAGTAAATGTATAAACTGCCGCAATCAATAATAAAACAGCAATAGTAAGTCCTACACCATTAGGCAACCCAAATACTCTACTTAAAGCTGCTGATAATAATGGTGTTGCTAGTGAAAAGGTTGTTGCAGTTCCTGCAATAAGTGCAAATATAGCAATTAAATCAATAATTTTACCTACAACTCCATCCACTTTATTTCCTAGTAATGGTCTACATCCTTCAGAAAACTTTTGTTTATTTCTTCCTCTTACATGTAACATAAAACCAAAAGCAACAGCCAAAATAATATAAAAACTCCAAGCAATTGGTCCCCAATGAAATAACGGAAATGTTGAAGCCCATTTTTGTATTCCACCTAATTGATCAATATACTTTTCATTAGCATATAATGCCCATTCACATAATGAATAAAATAAAATATCTGCTGCCATTGTAGAAGTAAAAATCATTACTCCCCAATTAAATGATGAATAAATTGGTTTATCCGTATCTTTCCCTAACTTGATTTTTCCATATTTAGAAAAAGCAATATATAAAGAACAAGCAAAAATACCAACACCCAACATAGCATAATAAATACCACAATCATTTCCTAAAAATCCTCTGATCATTTGAATAATATATGAAGATTTAGCTGGCATGATCATAAATAAAACACATAATAAGACGACCCCTAATAAAGGTATGATCATCGCTGTATAGTCTAATCTTCCTTTTAATGTTTTCTTTTCCATTTTAGTTCTCCCTATAATTTAAATATGATGGATCTATACTGCATAACTCATCTAAACTATCTATTTCCAAAATATCTCCATCACGCATTTCTTTAATAGATAATTGATATTCATCTGGATAACAAAACAACGCTACATCATCCCAATAGATTTCTGTATTTTTCTTTTCTTCAAATTCTATTTCCAAATGTTTTTTCAAGCGTTTCCCATCTTCTTCATTCCAACGAGAAACACTATACAATTGCCAACCATCTGTTCCACCTGTTCGTGAACAAGATGTAACAAGACCCTCTTTGATTTTTAACATCCATTCATTATTGATTTCTTTTTTGTAGATACAGTTATATCCAGAAAAGTCAAAATTCTTTTCAAGAATTTGACTGTTATTAATAATTTGATCCCCATCTAAAATAATGACATTTTTAAGATGTTCTCGAGCTACATAGAGTGATGAAATATTATTACATGTATCAAAATAGGGATTATCAATTAAATGTACATCATTATATTTTTCTTTTAAGTAATTAAACTGTTCCTTAAGGTATCCTACGACAACATAGATTTCTTGAATGCCTTGTTCATGAAGTTTTTCTATAACCCCTTCTATCATTGCTTTTCCATTGACTTTAACTAATGGCTTAGGAACTTTATTAGTAATAGGTTTCATACGTGTTCCTTTTCCTGCGGCCATGATAATTGCTCTTTCTACTTGACTCATTATTTCATATTCTCCATTTCTTCTATAACAATATTATAGTAATCTTTCGCAAAGCGATATTGTGCTAATGAATATTTTCCAAATTCAACACCTAATGTATATTTATATTCACACCAGTTGCTCCATAAAAGACCACACATTGATATATAACAATAGATTTTAATTCTTGTTTGCTGATCACATTTATTTTCAAAATAAATGTCTATCAAGTTATCAACTTGCTGTCTGTTATACATGGAATAGATACAAAACATTGCAATATCTAGGTGAATATCTTGCATTGCCGCATATTCCCAATCAATAAGTTTTATTTTTTCTTCTTCATCTTCTTTATAGAATAGGAAATTATCACAATTTGCATCTATATGACATAGTCTCCATTCTTTAGGCATCTTTTCAATAATATTCTTTAAAGAGAAGACTTTTTCTTTTGTTTGATCATAATCTTTATATAAGGATTTAGGCCCTCTTAATTTTTCATAAAAATCAATCTTTTCAAAAACATTAAATTCATGATCAACCTTTAAATCTTGTTGATGAAAATATTTCAATAATTGCATACACTTTCTTAGATCTTCTTGATCATCTTGATTACATACACGTGTATCATTTAAATACTTTGTAATCTTATAACCATTTTGAGGATTCATATAAATAACTTCATCACTGATATTTAAATCTTTTATTACTTGATAAACTTCATATTCTTCTTTTCGATTAATAAGTTGATCTGTTCCTTCCCCAGGAATTCTCATAATATATTTATCTTGATTGATTTCAAATAAAAATGAACGATTAGTCATTCCTTTTTTTAAACTTTTAATATTTTTTATTTGTTCAACATTGATTTTAAAAACATCAGCAATTAAAGATAATGTCTCATTATTTAAGTGTGTTGAATGATCATCTACATTTCTTAATTCTTCATAAGTATTGATTTCATCAACATAATTTGTATCAACGATTTTCCCATAAATAAACATCTTATTTTTTTGATACAAGGCTTCTTCCCAAAATAATGAATCATGCATTCCATCATCTAAATGTTCTAAATGTTCTTTTAAATATGAAGCATCTTGATTATTTATAAATGATAAACCAATCAGTTTTAAACCATCTTTTTTTGTTTTAATAATTTCATTTTTAGTATTACATGTAACATTACTATGTTTACTTATTCTATTTTCAAGCATATACCATGATTGAATTTCATTATCTAAAAACGGATTTTCATAGAAATAAAGATCACCAGGAATAATATAAGTATTATTTATTTTATCTTTTACAATATTTAAACTATGTAAGTTGTTCTTTTCTTGATATTCTCTATTAACAACTAACTTTACATGATATTGATCAATAAGATAATCAAACTCTTCTTTCATAAAACCAACAACTATTGTTATATCATGAATATTGGCTTCTAATAGCTGTCTAATAATACGTTCAATAAGTATTTCTCCATTTATTTCAAGCATGGCTTTAGGAACATTGTTATTAATAGGAATCATTCGAATTCCTTGTCCTGCAGCTAAAATAATAGCAGACTTATCTTTCTTTATTAAATTCATTCCTAAATTTGTGAGTGAATTATCCTCATTAAGATAATTTAATTCTTTAAGTTTTTTTAGTGTTTCATTTACTTTACCTAAAGAACAATTTAATCTTTTAGAAATCATTCTTTGTGAAAGATTATTTTCTTTATAAAGCAGTTTTATAAGTTCAAAGTCTAAATATGTAAAAGTGTTCATTTTTTGCTCCCTATTAATTTATATGAACATTATAGCATATGTTTTCTATAAGTAAAGAAAAAAAGAAGTATTTCTACTTCTTCTATGATAAAAACTTAGGTGTAATATATCCTCTTATAAATTTACCATTTACAGTCATTGTTCTATATTCAACAGCATCATTTTTATTTCCTTCAATAACTTTAAAAGTATTTCCATTCACTTCAGCAACAATACCTACATGATCAGGCCATCCTGTATTATCACCATTTCCATTATCATCCCAATCATACATAATAATATCACCAATTTGAGGAACATAAGCATCATTTTCTTGCCAAATTCCCATTGCTTGAGCTTTTTCAACTGCTTTACCACATGAACATTCAACTGGGATAATGTCAAGTAAATTACATTCTCTCACCATAGCTGAAACAAAAGTCATACACCAAGAATCTGTATATTTTACTTTATAACCTCTAGGTAATGGATCTAGTTTATTATAAGAATCAATAATTTTCTTAAATGATCCATCTTTTTCATTACATCCCAAATATCTTTTAGCTCTTTCTACAAACTCTTTTCTCGTACAATTTGAAATCCATGAATAATCATCTCTAAATGTATATGTTTTACCATCAATAACTACATCATCTTTAACAGCTGCACCATCTTCATTAAAATAATACCATTTCCATCCAATTTGTGCCCAACCAGTAACCATGACACCACTCTTATTTAAATAATACCATTTATTACCTGATTTTAACCATCCTGTTTGCATATCACCAGAAGCATTTAAATAGAACCATTGATTATTAATCAATTGCCAACCCGTTTGCATAATTCCTTGATCATTAAAATAATACCATTTGTTAGTGATCTTATTCCATCCTTTAACAAGAACCGCATTAGAATCAAGATAATAATATTGATTATCTCTATAATACCAACCTAATTGCAAATCTCCATTAGAATTAAAATAGTAATATTGATCATTGATATAATAATCACCTACAACCATTTTTCCATCTTGGTCCAAATAATACCATGATCCATTATGCAACCATCCTGTTTGAATATAGCCACTATTATTTGCATAGTAATATGTTCCATCTGCTTGGATCCATCCTGTTTTCATAGCTCCTGATTGATCAAAGTAACATTGTTCGTCCCCTATAGAAACCAATCCTGTAGCCATTTTTCCATCTTGGTCCAAATAATACCATGATCCTTTATGCAACCATCCTGTTTGAATATAGCCACTATTATTTGCATAGTAATATGTTCCATCTGCTTGGATCCATCCTGTTTGCATAGCTCCTGATTGATCAAAGTAACATTGTTCGTCCCCTACAGAAACCAATCCTGTGACCATTTTTCCATCTTGGTCTAAATAATACCATGATCCTTTATGCAACCATCCTGTTTGAATATAGCCACTATTATTTGCATAATAGTATGTTCCATCTGCTTGGATCCATCCTGTTTTCATAGCTCCTGATTGGTCAAAATAATATTGTTGATTTCCTACAGAAGCTAACCCTGTGACCATTTTTCCATCTTGGTCTAAATAATACCAAGGCCCTTTATGCAACCAACCTTTTTGAATATATCCACTATTATTTGCATAATAGTATGTTCCATCTGCTTGGATCCATCCTGTTTGCATGGCCCCTGATTGATTAAAGTAATATTGTTGATTTCCTACAGAAGCTAACCCTGTCACCATTTTTCCATCTTGATCTAAATAGTACCAATAATCCGTATGTAACCATCCTGTTTTCTTTTCACCATGATCATAATAATACCATTGATTCTCTTTATTCGTCCAACCAGATTCCATTACAGTCGACCCATCACTTGTATTTAATGTATCTGTATCTTCTTCCGCATTAACATTTATAATCGAAAAACATACAAATAAAATATTAATAAACGCTATTGATAAAGCAATATTTAATAATTTACCTTTTTTCATACAATCCCCCTCTTGTCTTACAATTGACATTATAACAAATACAAAAAAATAAACTAGTTATAATCTATAAAAAATAGAAAACCAGAAGCAGAGATGAAGTGAACTGAAAAAGTTGGACAACTTAGGAGGTTCACTTTTTATTATGGCTAAACTTACAAACGAACAAAAAATTGAAATTTACAAT
>NZ_JAOQJR010000008.1:0-118377 GCF_025566905.1 [Clostridium] ammoniilyticum | reverse complement strand
TAACTGATAACCATGCAGCTAAACCTACTAAACCTGGAATGTAACCAGCTTTTTCAGCTCCCATGTTCCAAACACCGATTTCTTGGGCAATACCAAGAGTGATACCAACTGTGATACAACTGATTGTACAGAAGTTAACAGCTTGGAATGCTGGGTTTAAGAATTCTAAAGCCATAATTGGTTTGAAGAAGATACCTAACCCAGTACTTTCGTTAACCAATACGTTACACCATAAAACCCCAATTGCCCCAGCGATTGTTAAAGGCATGAAGTTTTGGAACGCATTTTTAATTGCAGATAAATATTTGTTTTGACCGCACCATGCACCAGCACGACCTAAGACATCTGCCATTTTGTCCATAATTATTTCCTCCCTTAATTAATTTTGACATGATTATCATAACGTGACATTTTTCTTTGTTAAAGGCTTACATTAGTTTTTGTTTTTTATTTACAACATTCTTTTTAACTTTTTAAAATGATGTAATTTATTTACATGTCTATATATAAAAAATCATTTGCAGCTGCAAATGATTTTCGTGTCATTTCCGCAAGTAGTCAAAAAAATACGGAAGGTATTTAATTTATTAAGTAAATGACAATCTTTATTTTATATATAGGATAAAAATTGTATACCTTTTTAAAATATTTAGAGAGTTATTTTCATTAATTTCTTCTAATTAAATAAAGAATGTAATTTATTTACAAAAAAGATGACTTACATCACCTTTTTTATCTATATTATTAAAAGATAATATTTCTTATATGATTTAGTCTAAAATTGGGAAGTTACGATTTAATCGTTAAAGGGATATAACAACATTATCTTTTAATAGCAAAATTATTTATCTAATTGATAGAATGAATCAACGCCACCATATAAGCTTTGTTTTCCTAATTCATCTTCAATTCTTAATAATTGATTGTATTTAGCAATACGGTCTGTTCTTGATGCAGAACCAGTTTTAATTTGTCCAGCATTTGTAGCTACAGCAATATCAGCAATTGTTGTATCTTCTGTTTCACCGGATCTATGAGAAACAACAGCAGTATAGTTTGCTTTTTGAGCCATTTGAATAGCTTCTAGTGTTTCAGTTAAAGTACCAATTTGGTTAACTTTAATTAAGATAGAGTTTGCAGTTTTCTTAGCAATACCTTCTTGTAAACGTTTTGTATTTGTTACAAAGAAGTCATCCCCTACTAATTGTACTTTTTTACCTAATTTTTCAGTTAAATATTTCCATCCGTCCCAGTCATCTTGATCAAGACCATCTTCGATAGAAATAATTGGATATTTTTCAACAAGTTCACCGTAGAAATCAACTAACTCTTTTGAAGTAAATGTTCTATTTCCTTCACCCGGTAAAACATATTTACCATCTTTATAGAATTCTGAACTAGCAACATCCATTGCAAGTTTAACATCTACACCTGGTTTATAACCTGCTTTTTCAATAGCTTCGATAACTGTTTGAATAGCTTCTTCATTTGATTTTAAGTTAGGAGCAAATCCACCTTCGTCACCTACAGCAGTATTTAATCCTTTATCATGTAATACAGCTTTTAAATTATGGAATACTTCAGCACCCATACGAATCGCTTCTTTGAATGTAGGAGCTGAAACTGGCATAATCATAAATTCTTGGAAATCAATGTTGTTATCAGCATGTGCTCCACCATTGATAATATTCATCATTGGTGTAGGAATAACATGAGCATTTGCTCCACCAATATAACGATATAATGGCATACCTAATGAATCAGCAGCACATTTAGCAACGGCAAGAGAAACACCTAAGATAGCATTTGCTCCAAGTTTTCCTTTATTATCTGTACCATCTAATTCAATCATTGCCTGATCGATTTCTCTTTGAGCAAAAACATCATATCCTAATAATTCAGGAGCAATCACTTCGTTTACATTTTTAACAGCTTGTAAAACACCTTTACCTAAATAACGTGATTTGTCTCCATCTCTTAATTCCACTGCTTCATAAATTCCTGTAGAAGCTCCACTTGGTACGATTGCTCTACCAAAAGCTCCACATTCACTTCTAACTTCAACTTCAACAGTTGGATTTCCACGAGAGTCTAATACTTCACGTGCTTTAATACTTTGAATTAAATCCATTTTAATACTTCCTTCTTTCATTTTTGTTTTGTTTGTGTTTGTGATTTTTGTTTGTGATCTGGTATCAATAAAAAATGATTTATTAACACGAAGTTAGCTGTAACTAACTGTCTATAAGTTAGCATATACTAACCTTATGTGTCAACCCTTTTTGACTACTTTTTTTCAACTTCAAATACTATTTTGTCCCTTTTTTTATAAAATATTCTTTGATAGATACAAAAAAATTTCTTTTTTCATTTATTTATCTTTCTTGTTTCATTGACTTTCTTTAATCGACACTTTATAATTTGTTCAGGTGAATTCCTTCACCTGAAGGAAGAAATTTATGTAGTTTTACGTTATTTCTTTTTTAATGTTTGTGATCATTAATGTGATGAAAGGAGAAAATAAAAAATGATTTATTCACATGAAGTTGAAGAAATGTGCACTGTAAATCGTGGTGCATCACACGGATGTGCTCCTATTCCTGAAGAAGGAAAATGGGTATATTCAAGAGAAATCAAAGATATTTCTGGTTTAACACATGGTATTGGTTGGTGTGCTCCACAACAAGGTGCATGTAAACTTACTTTAAATGTTAAAGAAGGTATCATTGAAGAAGCATTAATCGAAACTGTTGGATGCTCAGGTATGACTCACTCTGCTGCTATGGCTAGTGAAGCATTAGTTGGTAAAACTTTATTAGAAGGTTTAAATACTGACTTAGTTTGTGACGCTATTAACACAGCTATGAGAGAATTATTCTTACAAATCGTTTATGGACGTACTCAATCAGCATTCTCTGAAGGTGGATTACCTGTAGGTGCTGGTCTTGAAGACTTAGGTAAAGGTTTAAGATCAATGGTAGGTACATCATACTCTACTAAATTAAAAGGACCTCGTTACTTAGAATTAACTGAAGGTTACATTACTCGTATCGCTTTAGATACAAATGATGAAATTATCGGTTACGAATTCGTTAACTTAGGTAGAATGATGGAAATGATTAAAGATGGAAAAGATGCTAATGAAGCTTTAGAAGCTGCTAAAGGTAACTACGGTAGATTCAACGATGCTGCTAAATACATCGATCCAAGAAAAGAATAATAGGAGGATACGAAAAAATGGCATTATTTGAAAGTTATGAAAGAAGAATTGATCAAATTAACGCTGCATTAGCTAAATATGATATCAAATCAATCGAAGAAGCAAAAGCTATTTGTGATGAAAAAGGTATCAACGTTTATGATATCGTAAAATCTACACAACCAATTTGTTTCGAAAACGCTTGTTGGGCATATACAGTTGGTGCTGCTATGGCAATTAAAAATGGTGATACTAAAGCAGAAGATGCTGCTAAAACAATCGGTGTTGGATTACAATCATTCTGTATTCCAGGATCTGTTGCTGATGATCGTAAAGTAGGTTTAGGTCATGGTAACTTAGGAGCAATGTTATTAAACGAAAATACTCAATGTTTCGCTTTCTTAGCTGGACATGAATCTTTCGCTGCTGCTGAAGGTGCAATCAAAATTGCTGAAAAAGCTAACAAAGTAAGAAAAAATCCATTAAGAGTTATCTTAAATGGTTTAGGAAAAGATGCTGCTAAAATCATCTCAAGAATCAATGGTTTCACTTATGTAGAAACTCAATTCGATTATTTCACTGGAGAAGTTAAAGAAGTATCTAGAACTGCTTATAGTGATGGTCCACGTGCTAAAGTTAACTGCTATGGTGCAGATGACGTACGTGAAGGTGTTGCTATCATGCATAAAGAAGGTGTAGATGTATCAATCACTGGTAACTCTACTAACCCTACTCGTTTCCAACATCCTGTTGCTGGAACATACAAAAAAGAATGTATTGAACAAGGTAAAAAATACTTCTCAGTTGCATCTGGTGGTGGAACTGGACGTACTTTACATCCTGATAACATGGCTGCTGGTCCTGCTTCTTATGGTATGACTGATACTATGGGACGTATGCACAGTGATGCTCAATTTGCTGGTTCTTCATCAGTTCCTGCTCACGTAGAAATGATGGGATTAATCGGTATGGGTAACAACCCAATGGTTGGAGCTACTGTAGCTGTTGCTGTTGCAATTGAAGAAGCTTGTAAATAATTAGGATTTCCCTAAAAAAGCTAAAAAGTCTTGATTTTATCAAGGCTTTTTTTGTTATATTAATTCTTTATCATATCAAAATATTTGTTTTTTAGTTATAATATAGTTAGGTGATAAATATGTACAAAAGTTTTCAAATAAAATCAAATTATGATCAACTAAAATTAGATGGCATTATTATTTCTTGTGAAAACCCAAAAGGAATTGTACAAATTTCTCATGGTATGTGTGAGCATAAAGAGAGATACATCGACTTTATGAATTTCTTATCAAATCAAGGATATTTATGTATTATTCATGACCATCGTGGGCATGGAAAAAGTATAAAAGACAAAAATGATTTGGGGTATTTTTATGATAATGGTCATCTAGCAATTGTTGTTTAATCATCAAATTACTTTGATGATTAAACAACAATATCCTTATCTCCCACTCTATCTTTTAGGACATAGTATGGGGTCTTTAGTCGTGCGCTGTTTTTGCCAAAAGTATGATCAAGATATTGATGGTTTAATTGTTTGTGGAAGTCCTAGTGATAATCCTCTTGCTCCTATAGGAATAAAAATAGCTCGTATCTATTCAAAAGTCAAAGATGATCATTATCGTCCTCAATTAATTCAAAATTTAAGTTTTCAAGCTTTTAATAAAAGGTTTCATACAGATATTCCTAACAGTTGGATTTGTAGTGATGAAAATATTGTAGATTCTTATAACAAAAATCCTTTATGTTATTTTACTTTTACCGCAAATGGCTTTGAATCTCTCTTTAATCTTGTAATAAATACATATCATAATGAAAACTGGACAATGTCTAATCCCTCTTTACCTATTTTATTTATTGCTGGTAAAGATGATCCTTGCATTACAAATGAAGTAAAATTCAACAAAGCTGTTTCCAACATAAAATCTAAAGGTTATATGTGTGTAGATTCCTATCTTTTTGAAAATATGCGTCATGAAATTTTAAACGAAAAGCAAAATCAGCTTGTATATCAATATATATTAGATAATTTAAACGCATGGCAAACAAATATATAAAAATTGTAATTTGAAATACTTATTAATCATTTAGATTATTTTTCAAATCATACCGTGATATAATAAATTAAATAAAAATGACTTGAAAGTGGCGATTAAGATGAACAAAGAAATAAATAATAATCTTCCTCTTAATATAATTGATATTTTTAACGCTTTGGAAAATAACTTCAGCAAAATTTATACAGTTGATTGACAAACAAAAAGTATTACCATTTATCGTTATAAAAATTCAAACATGAACGATGAAGAATTTCCTAAAGATGTTCTTCCTTTTGAAGAAGAAATAAAAAAATATATTGATAAATATGTTTTAGGAGAAGATAAAGAAGCTCATGTTTCAACATCCTCTTTTTATCGTCACTATAAAGATAAATATGACGTAATGAATGATAATTATAAAAGGATTCTAGACCAATATATGCATAGTAGTCAAAATCACAATTATGAAGATGTCTTCATTAATTTATTTAATATGAGTAAAGAGCTTCATTATTTAAAAAATGCTTTTGATTATACCGGTATTAATTCTTTAGGAGATTTTATCTACCAATATTCCTATAATACCTTTATTGAGATGTGTAAAATAAAAAACATCCAATTTGAAGATAAAGATCTTCTTTTATTAGATGTTTTTTGTGGTGGCGCTTCTATCATGTACCAACATTATATTCTTGGTAAGTTTGATTTGTCTCCTCAACAAGCTGGTAAAATACTTTATCAAATGTTTCCTGACGTTTTTAAAATTTCATGGTAAAAAATCAATTACTTTTCATTTTCTTTTAAAATTTGATGCTCTTTTAATAATTTTTCAATAACCGTTCCTTTAATACTTCTTATTAAAGGCTTTTTGATTATATTTAAAGGACCTAAATTCATCTCTAAGGGTGATTTACCATCCATTAATTTTACTGAACTGTCTAAAAGTTCTCGAATATCATAAACACTGCCCCATACTTCTGGAACGCCTCGATCAACACCTAATAAACCATAAACAGCTTCCATCGCTGTTCTTACCGAATATTCTGTAGTAAATACAGTATCTCTTGGTGTATGTGCAAATTGTCCTAAAAAGGCAAAATTAATTGCATCTTTGACAATAACATCCGGACGATCTTCTTTTCTTCTTGGCATAAAGAAAGCTGTAATATAAGGCATCATAGTTGGTATACAGATAGCACTGTTGGTTGCATAGTCTTCTATTAATTCTTCTGGAACACCAAGGTGATACAACCATTCCATGGTAATTTCTTTTCCTGTACAATCTTTCATTGGCTTTTTAACATAATCTCCTATTGTATCAGTAAATAATCCATAAACCCACACACAGACTTTATCTTTATCTTGTTGTTTAAATTGACCTTGACGATTAATGGTCCAACTTAAAAGCCATGATGAATCTTGACAACTGACAATTCCTCCTGTAACAACATGTCCTGTTTTAGGATCTCTTTTACAAATATTCGTAATATAGGGAATAATCTTATCATCTAATGTTGTAACTGTTGCCGATTCCCAATTTGTTTTTTGAATATCACTACAGAATTTTTCAGGATGACCAAAAGATTTATCTTGTTTAGCAATATTTTTCCATAAATTCCAACATCCACTTGTTCGTATTTCTGCATTTCCATTAGGAGCATGATTTTGATCTCCATAAATTGTACCCTCTGTACAGCTTCCATTGGTAATTAAAACCAAATCATTTTCGCTAAGGGAAATTCTTTTTTCTTTTCCTTTTACGTTACATTCAATCGTTTTAGCAACTTTTTTATCAGGTTTAATATCAAATAAAACATTCGTTACCTCTGTGTTAAATTGAAAATCAACCCCATGTTTTTCAAGATACTTTTGCATTGGTAAAATAAGTGATTCATATTGATTATAACGCGTAAATTTTAAAGCGCTAAAATCAGGTAAGCCCGAAATATGGTGAATAAAACGTTGAAAATAAAGTTTCATTTCTAAAGCACTATGCCAATTTTCAAAGGCAAACATGGTACGCCAATACATCCAAAATGTTGAATTAAAAACTTCTTCATCAAAAACATCTTCAATCGTTTTATCATAAAGATCTTCATCTTTTGTCATAAACAGTTTCATGATTTCCATGCAACCTTTTTGACTTAAATTAAATTGTCCATTGGTTTTAGCGTCTTGTCCTCTATTAATAGTTGCTCGACATAAAGAATAGTTAGGATCTTCTTTATTTAACCAATAAAATTCATCTAATACACTGGCATCTTTGATTTCTAGTGAAGGAATACTTCTAAATAGATCCCATAAACATTCAAAATGATTTTCCATTTCACGACCACCACGCATGATATAACCTCTAGAAGGATCAAAAATACCATCACAGGCACCACCAACAATATCCATTGCTTCTAAAATATGAATATTTTTTCCAGGCATTTGTCCATCTCTTACCAAGAAACAAGCTGCCGCTAAACTTGCTAGACCACTTCCTATTAAATACGCATTTTTATTTTCAACACCTTCTGGTTTTTTAGGTCTGGCAAAAGCTTCATAATTTCCATTTGTATAATAAATTCCTTTATCATTTTTATCATACCTTCCTAATTCTGTATTTCGATACGTATTTACCTTTTCATCCTTTTTATTATTCTTTACTTTTTTAGCAACAAGGACTGCTGATGAAACGGCCGTCACTGTTGTTGCAGCAATCGTTAAACTTTTACGATTCATAAACAACTCCACCTTTCTTTTTACACTTCAATCATAGCATTCCCCTATTTTAGATAAAATTTACAATAAAAAAGAAATGATAAATTTTTTATCACTTCTTCTTATTTGTAAAGTTTTGTATCGATAAATCGATTATTCCTAATACCGTCATTTCTAAATCATCTAGAATCATTTGATAATCTTCATCCATTCCCGAATCAATCCAATCCAACATTACACCAACAAACCCATATTTATAAAAATGAGCAATAAAATCCTTTTGTTGATTTAAAATCAAAACATCTTTACTTCTTTCTTCAACAACAGATTCTATCAATTCATGAACAAGTTTGAATCATATTTTTTCAATTTTATCTCGAGAAATATCATGATAGACATTTAGAATAAATGGTTTATTAATATAAACCGCTTCAAAAATATTAGAAAGTCCTTCTTTCCAATGTGCATAATTTTTCTTTTCATTCAAAGCTTTTCGAGCATCTTCTATTAAAATCCATTCTATTAAATCATACAAATCTTGAAAATGACAGTAAAAAGCTATGCGACTTACATGGCATTTATCCGTAAGATCTTTAATCGTTATTTTACGAAATGTTTTTTCTAATAAAAGTTCTTTAAATGCATCTTCTAATTGTAATTTTGTTCTATTTGACATATTTATCAATTCCTTTAAACAATCTTTTACTTGTTTTGGTGGATTCTTCTTATAAAGCAAACCATAAGGCATCTGATAGTCCCATTCAACCGGTAAAGTAATTAAAGAAGGATGGATATTATCCCAAGCATCCAATGTTAATAAAAGACAGCCCTCTTCTTCACAACGATTAAAAGTATCTAAATCATAAAAATAACCAACATCCTCTAAAATAATTTGAGGATAGAATGTTTGCATATCCTTTCTAAAATCATCAAGATTTAAACAATCTCCACTGCTGACACATAAAAGTTTTTCATTATATAAATCCGTAATTGATAGTTTTTCCTTTTTTGCAAGTGGATGACTTCTAGGCAGAGCTACACAAACATTATAAGTTCCTAATTGTTTGCAAGAAGCAAAAGAAAGAATTGGATTTGAATTAAACGCACCAATTAAAAAATCAAATTTTGTCCCTAATGATTGATACACTTCCATAATTTTATCATAATCATCTTCATAAGGAACAACACGTAATTTATAACGTTGAGATAAGGTTGGTATACTATGACATAAATCAATATGAATCATAGAAGATGTTTTCTCTTGGATTTTATTTAAATAATTATCTAAATTTTCGATAAGTATTTTAGCTTCATCATAAACTTTTTGTCTCTATACTGTTAATTTAATGCCAAAAAGACCATTGCAAGCAAAGCAAATAAAACAGCATGCCATCCATAACTTTTAATATGGATTGCTTCATTGAAGTTTGGTCTTACTTCTAATACCTCTTTGAGGATACGCCACATATCATAAAAAGGAACTAAAGCAATAAAAGCACTAATAGCAGCTAAAATACATGAAGCATAAACGTAATACTTATGATTTCCTGCAAAGTGCATCAACTTTGATAATGTACTCTCTTTCTTTTCTTTCATAAAATCCCTCCTATTGGTTAGTTTTTGCTAACTATCGATGTTAACTTTAGACAGGTTTCCCTGTCTATTTACTCATCAATTCCCATAACTGCTTTCCAGCCAGCAACATTAAATAACTTTGTGCTATTCATAAATGATTGAGCTTCTTTATAGGAACAATCATGTGCAACAAGTTCATACATCGTTTGCCATCCTGCCCGGCAAAATACATGAATAAAGAATGGATCTACTGTAAAACCTTCTTTACCATATTTATCAACAAGCTCTTGGTAATAGGATTCTTCGATTTTTCCAAGTTCATCTAAAAAATGTTCATATTGAGAACCGGTAGAACAACAAAAAATCAATTTAAACTCTGTAAAATGTTGATAAATATAATCTAAAACAAAATCTGTTCCTTCCTCTCCTTCATAATTAGCTTGATTTAGATCAGGACTATAAGTTGCTTTTTGAATACTCTCAAGATAAATATTCATCAACCCATCCGCTGTTTCTTTGACAATTGTTGAAAACAATCCTTCTTTATCTTTAAAACGAGTATAAATAGAATTCGTACTGACCTTGCTTTTGGCAGATATATTTCTTAGACTTGCTTTCATAAATCCTTTTTCTAAAAATTCTTCTGTTGCACTTTTTAATAGGTTTTCTGTAACACCTACGGTTTCTTGCCTCATAATTGCCTCCATCATTAAATAACACCGTTATTATAACAATGTTATTTAATGTATGTCAATAAAAAAGCCTTAATGAATATTTATCATTAAAGCTTATATAAATCTTTATTCTATTTTTCTTTTAACTCTGATAATAAGTTTTTAATTCTACTGAAAGCTTCTTCAATATTTTCTTTTGATGAAGCAAATGAAATTCTAATAAAATTATTTAAACCTTTCCCAAAACCACTTGCTGGTACAACAGCTACACCATAATCAAGTAACTTATCCGCAAATTCTTGTCCATTAAATCCCGTCTTAGAAACATCAACCATAATATAGAAAGCCCCATGAGGTTTAATGTATGAAAGATTTTCACATTGATCCAATTGTTCCATAATGAATGTTCTTCTTTCATGAAATGTTTGAATCATATGTTGAACTTCTTTTTTTACATCTTCTTGATCTATTGCTTTAGCCATTCCTATTTGCGCAAATGTCATTTGTGAAGTTGTTGTATATTGATGTACTTTTAAAATATGATCAATATGTTTTTTACTTGCAGCAATATATCCCATTCGCCAACCAGTCATCGCATATGCTTTTGAAAAACCATTAACAATAATTGTATAATCTTTCATGTTTTCAAATGAGGCAATAGAAACATATTGCTTTTCATAATCGAGTTGATTATAAATTTCATCAGCTAATATTAAAATATTGTTTTCTCGAGCTAGTTGGCATACCTTTTCTAAGGTTTCCTTTTGATAAACAGCTCCTGTTGGATTACTAGGGTTATTGATAATCATCATTTTTGTTTTATTTGTAATTTTTGATTTCAATTCTTCAATATCAATTTGAAATTCATTACTTACTTTTAATGGAATTTCTACAGGAATTCCCTCACATAATAAAACTGTATTTTGATAAGAAACGAAGGCTGGTGTAAATATAATAACTTCATCTCCTGGTTCAATAAAAGCAAGACATGCATTATTGATTGCTTCACTACAACCACAAGTCATAATGATTTCTTGATCACTATCATAATCAACTGTTGTTTGTTCCTTTAACAATTGAGCTACTTTTTGTCTTAAACCTAAATATCCTCTATTAGAACTATAATGCGTTTGATTATTATTTAAAGCTTCTATCGTTGCTTTCTTAATTCCCTCTGGTGTATTAAAATCAGGTTCTCCTGCACATAAAGATACAACACTTTTCCCTTGACTTTTTAATTTTTCAACCTTTTCCATAACAACACGAATAGATGACATTTGTACTTGATCTATTCTTTTAGCGTATATATTTTCTTTTTCCATTTTGACACTTCCTTTTTGATAACTATTATATACTAATTATCGTCAAATACACAACAAAACATCTTAAATAAAAATACCTAATTTCTATAAAATATATCTATAAATTTTCTTCTTAATATCTATTAGATTTATCTATTTTTTGTTTTTATAATAAAGATAAGGAGGATTATATTTATGAATAAAGAATTTGAAGGAAAATATGCTGTTGTTACTGGAGGAGCTGGCGGAATCAGTTACGAAGCTGCAAAAACACTTGCAAAAAAAGGATTATCTGGTGTTGTTTTAGCTGATTTAAATTTTGAGCAAGCAACAGAAAGTGCTAAAAAACTAGAAGAAGAAATAGGATGTCACTGTTATCCATGCAAAGTAGATGTTTCTAATCCTGAAGATATTGAACATCTATTTGAATTTGCATTAGAAAAAATGCCCGCTGTTCATATTTTGATTAATGGAGCTGGTGTTTGTCCAACAACCCCTATTGAAGATTTGGATGCTGATAAATGGGATTGGTGCATGAATATTAATTTAAGAGGTGCTCATTTATGTGTAAGAGAAGCCATCAAAACTATGAAAAAACAAAAATATGGAAAAATCGTAAACATTTCTTCTGTGGCTGCACGAATTGGAGGTATCGCTTCTTCTGTAAGTTATGCTGCAAGTAAAGGTGGTCTTTTATCTGCTACAAAAAGTTATGCAAAAGTTTTAGGAACTTATAATATTAATGTTAACGCTGTTTGTCCTAGTGTCATCAACACAAATATGACAGCTAATACAAATTACAGTGCTGCTGGTATCCCACTTGGACGTTTAGGTGAAACAGAGGATGTTGCAGAAGTTATTGCCTTTCTAGCAAGTGATGCCTCTAAATATATTACTGGTCAAGGTATAGATATAAATGGTGGTTCTTATATGAACTAAAACACAAAAAAAGCTTCATCATGAAGCTTTTTTATTATCTTTATTTTTCTTTAACAAGTTTACTTCCTGAGTTGAAACCAATCATTAATCCTAATGCAACAAGTAAGATTGCGACTACTAATTGTAAACCATCAACCATTAAAACAAATCCACCTGTTACAAATAATTTCATAACGATTCCATAGATAGCTTGTACTAATGCTGTCATTGTAACGATAAACATTAATACCATTGGGATATATAACATAAATCCTTTTCTTCCAGTAACTTTTAAGAAAACAGCTAATGAAATTAAAACCATTGCAGCTAATAATTGGTTAGCTGATCCGAATAATGGCCAAATATTAACATATCCACCTAAACTTAATAAATATCCACAAACTAAAGAAATAATTGTTGAAACGTATTTATTAGTTAAAACTTTAACTAAACCACTTGGTTCTTGTCCTTCTTCTACTTCAAAGAATTCTTGGAAAGACATTCTTGAAATTCTTGCAACAGCATCTAATGAAGTTAAAGCAAGAGCTGAAACAAACATTGTCATAATGCATAATCCCCATGATTGAGGTAAACCAAGTTGAGCAACTAAACCAGTAACACCAGCTGAGAATTTAGTAAATGGTGTCGCTGTATCAGCTAAAGCCATATTAGCAAGTGTACTATCTAAGACACCCGATGCTTTTAAGTTTGGTAAAGCACCAACAATAACGATAACTAAGATAGCAAGTAATGATTCAAGTAACATAGAACCATAACCAACTTGTAACATATCTTTTTCGTTTTCTACTAATTTTGAACTTGTTTCAGATGAGACAAGTGAATGGAAACCAGAAACGGCACCACAAGCAATTGTAACAAATAATGTTGGGAAGATATAACTTCCTGAAGCAGATTTAAATCCTACAAAAGCAGGTGTTGTAATTGTTGGATTGCTTACAAATACACCAATTACAGCAGCAACGATCATTCCAATGAATAAGAATGTTGTTAAATAATCACGTGGTGTTTTAAGTAACCACATAGGTGTAACTGAAGCAAAGAAAATATATACAAAGACAACATAAATCCAAGTTGTTTTAGTAGCATATACTGGAAACATAATTCCAAGTGCTAACATAGCAATAATTAAAGCAATACCAAGAATCACTTTTGGTAAACCTTCTAGTTTAACTTTTTTCAAGAATAAACCAAAGGCCATTGCTACGAAAACATATAAAATTGAAATTGAAGCAGCACTCGCATTTGGTGCAAGTTTAGCTCCATCAGCACTAATTCCATTAAATGTTCCAGCAACCATATCAGCGAAAGCTGCAATAACAATTAATGTAAAAATCCAACAAAATAAGAAAAATAATTTTTTACCTTTACGTCCAATATATTTTTCAATGATTTGTCCCATTGATTTTCCTTCTGTTTTAACAGAAGCATAAAGTGCTCCAAAATCTTGTACAGCACCAAAGAATACACCACCAACGATAACCCATAAAAAGGCTGGTAGCCAACCAAACATCATTGCCATAACTGGTCCAGTTACAGGTCCAGCTCCTGCAATTGATGAGAATTGATGAGCAAAGACTGACCATTTGTTTGTAGGTACAAAGTCTGTCCCATCTTCTTTTGCAACAGCAGGTGTTGTTGCTTTTGGATCAATTCCCCATGTTTTAACTAAGTAACGACCATAGAATAAATAAGCCACTACTAAAATTAAAGCACTTAATCCAAGTAATAGTAAACCATTCATAAATGAATCCCCCTCTTTTAAATCAATCATCACATATAAAAAGGTTTTCGCTTAACTTTACGCTAAGACGAAAACCTTGTTCCGCGGTACCACTTAGATTGCGATATTTAATCGCCCCTTCACATCTTTTTATAATGCTATTTCTTTAACGCAGAAATTACGATTTCCCTACTTTTATTTCAAGATAATAGCTCACAAGTGATGGTCTTATATCATTACCTACATTCTTTCCACCAACCGAATGTTCTCTATAGGAAGCGGATGTAAAATCGTATCTTGTTCATCGCTCATTTATATGTATGCCTATATATTATACCTCTTTTTTTGTTTGTCAATAGTTTTTTATTTTAATAACTATATTTTTTATCAATAAATATTTATTTCGTTCAGTCAACTCATCTTTTGATACATATAATATATTGGTGATTATATGTCTCTACCTTACATGAATACTGTTTTACTTAATCAGATGATTGTCATCATTTCACAATCATTTAATGAATGTTTTTCAAATGATGAACAGGCCATTATTGGCGCTTTTTTAACAACTCTAGGAGATATGCTCTCTTTAAATAGTGCTTATATCTCTTATTTACAAGATCAAAATTCCCTTTCTAAACAAAATCAAAATGATTATGATTTATTAGAAAAAAGTATTGAAAAAATAAAAGTAGAACTTAATAAAATGAAAAGTAATGTCCAAAAATGAACATTACTTTTATTAATTATTAACACTTTGATGTGGGGCATATGTCGCATCATCAATTCCTTTAAAAGTATAGCCTAAATTTTTATAGTGTTCAATAATAGCAGGTAAGGCTTGAACAGTGGTATCCTTAGCTTGTGTATCGTGGCATAAAATCATGACATTATTATCATGACATGATGTCCCGTTTCTAATCAACTTATCTACAGCTACATGATTTCCTGAAGCATCTGTTGAATCTCCATTCCAATCATAATATTGATATCCTTTTTCAACAACTTCTTTTGTAAGAGTTGACATAATTCCTTGACAATATCTTCTTGACACTGTATTTGAACTTCCACCTGGGAAACGAATATAATGTGGTACAAAACCGATTTCTTTTTTTACCATTTGACCTACTTTATTTAAATCATCAAAATAAGCATCAACTGAAGCATAGACAGTTGAATATTCATGACTATACGTATGAAGAGCAATCGTATGTCCTGCATTATAAGCATCTTTAATCAAATAATTATAATCTTGATTTCTTCCTGTTACAAAAAATGTTGCTTTAGCATCATATTTTGCAAGTATATCCATGATTTTTTTAGTATTTTCTGATGGACCATCATCAAATGTTAAATAAACAACTTTTTCATTAGATTGTTTATCACTACCAATTTTTTTAATTACATTTACTTTTCTTTTAACAGTTATTTTGTTTCCAGAACTATCTTTTGCCACATAAGTAACTTCATACGTTCCTTCTTTAGAAGTATCTAAATTTTTATCATCAATTTTATATTGGATATCTTCTAAACTATTATCACTTACTTCCACACCAGCTTTTAAATCAGGTGTTGTATTTAAAGAAACCGTCAAATCATCCAATCCCTTAAATACAGGTTTTTGTGTATCTACAACTTGAATCGTTGTTGTATATTCTCTATTTTTATATGTATATGTCACTTCATATTTTCCTAGCTTTTTAATATTTAAATTTTTGCTTTGACATGCTACATCTTTAACATTTCCATGTTCAACTTCACTAATATAGCTATTGGGATTAAACTTCCCATTAATTTCTACTGTCAGATTTTCTTTAAAATGCAGTTGTTTTTTTATAAATGTTTGATAAACAAATAAACCTATTCCTAAGACGATTACTCCAATCAAAGTAATCACTAATTTTTTTCTATTTTTCATATAGACTCCTACTCTTTTCTAAATATTCTTGTACTTTTTTAATAAACCTATCAATAACTGGTGAAAGACGTGTATATTTCTTCCATATAAAAACGGTATTTGTTGATAGTTCTGGATAAAAAGGAATGAAACAAATATTCTTTTGATTTAACACCTGATAGGCTCCTTCTACTGTAATCGCTGCTCCTTGATCATCTTGAATAAAAGGAAGAATTGCTGAAGCAAAATTATAAGAAAACATGCTGTGCAACGAAACATCCCCTTTTAACCAATTAGAAATTTCACTTTGAACAATTTCCCTATTTGTTAAAAACAATGGTAATTCTTTTAAATCCTCTTTTTTAACATAGGGCTTATTAGCCAAAGAATTAGTTTTTGAAACAATGATTCCCCATTTTTCTTGAAGCGGTATACGTAAATGATTATATTTTGAAATATCTACTGGTTCCAACAAAATCCCAACATCTACTAATCCTTGATCAACTCTTTCTTTAATCAAATCCGCATTTCCTACATAGATATCAAATTTTACAAGAGGGTATTCATCATGAAACTCTTCAATCACTTGCGAAAGAACCGTTTGTGAAGATGAAAAAATACCCGTTCCAATCATAATTTGACCAACCATTTCTTCTTCACTTTGAGTAATCTCTTGTTCTGTTTTATTAACAAGTGATAAAATTTCTTCTGCTCTTCTTCTAAGTAAAACACCCTCATCTGTGAGTTCTATTTTTCTTTTTCCTCGAATAAATAAAGGCTTCCCTAATTCATCTTCCAACTGCATTAATTGTCTTGATAATGTAGGTTGTGTCATATGTAGTTGCTTAGCTGCACGCGTAATATTTTTCTCACGCGCAACCATTAAAAAATACTGAAGTATTCTAAGTTCCATGATTTTTACCTTCCTTTTTATTTTAACCCATATTTCTTAAAAAAAATCTAAATTATTCTAAAGATTTCTAAAGAATTATATTTTTTCTAAATATCCGCTTTCTATCCAGCCTATTTCTTTATTTTTGATAATATAGGCAAATTTTCCATATAATCCTATTACTTTAACATCTTCATTTTCATGAACCGTTATAAAATGATCAATATAATCATCTAAACAATAAAAGTGTTTATTTTTCAAATAAATAAATTCATTTTTGATCCATAACATTTGGTTTGTATGAATAACTTTACAAAATGAAAATTCTTCTCTTTTTTCTAAAATTTCTATTTCAAAATTTGGCCAGGAAACCTTATGATTTTCCTTATTTTCTACAAATTTGTCTTGTTTTATTCTATAGATTGGTAAAGGTTGTACAAAATGATTCTTAAAAGTTAAATTCTTACCATCATTTTCAATAATAAGTGCATTCAATTGACTGATAAATTTAACCCCTGTTCCGCCATCAATACTAATTATTTTTTTATCAAAATCCATCAAAACATCATTTTTAATTTGATTTTGATAAAAATTTGACGTTGGCAAATGGCCTACTATGACATATTTTTTTAAACAATGACCTACTTTTTGAAAATCTCTTTTTTCGATAAATGAAGAAAGCGGTGCATTTTGCCAATCATTTTTGTTTTCAATCCCAGCATGAATACATAAAAAATCATCGGTTTCTATTGAAGTAGGCAAACTCGCTATATAATTAAGTTCTTCTTGTAAAGATTCTCTTACAATTTTTTGTAAAATTTGTGGTTTTTCTTTCTTCAAATCTAAATGTTTTCGAGAAACAATTTGATCAATCATTCCACTTTTACCAATTTTACGTAAGTAATGTAACATTTCTTGGCAAAGATCATCATCATTAATCAATGCATCTAAAGCATATTCACAATTACCTAGTAAAACATATACCCTTTGGCTTTTTTGTTGTAAATATTGAAGATAGTGTACTGTTTCTATGGCTTGTGTTCCCTTTTCTACAAAATCTCCATCAATGATCAAATAGTCTTGTGTAGTATATCGTGCTTCTTTTAAAAGCTGTTTGAAACGATCTAAATGACTATGAATATCAGAAACAACAATACATCTATAAGGTTTTTCTATATTTAGTTTTTCATGTCTTATTTCTATCATATATCACCTATTTAAAAAGGATAGAAATTCTATCCTACTTTCTTTTTAACATTGTTTCAATAAGTTCATCATTATTTTTAGTATTTCTAAATAATAAAAGCGCATCATCTAAATTTTGACTCGCACGTGTCCCATTTAATGAATAATGAATCATATGGTTCACTTGTAGTTCTTTTTCACTTAATAATAAATCTTCTCTTCTTGTTCCAGATTTAGCTATGTCGATTGCTGGAAAAATGCGTTTTTCTTGCATTGCACGAGATAATACAAGTTCCATGTTTCCTGTTCCTTTAAACTCTTCATAAATAACATCATCCATACGACTTCCTGTATCTACAAGAGCAGTTGCAAGAATCGTCAAACTTCCCCCTTCTCTCATATTTCTGGCCGCACCAAAAAATCTCTTTGGCATATAAAGACAGTTTGGATCTAATCCCCCTGAAAGTGTTCTTCCTGATGGCGAACAAATCAAATTATAAGAACGTGTTAAACGTGTTATACTATCTAATAAAATCATTACATCTTGACCATGTTCAACAAGACGTTTTGCTCTTTCGATGACCATTTCTGATACTTTTTTATGTCGATCTGGTGTTTCATCAAACGTTGAATAAAGAACTTCCACATTATCTCCTTCAACAGCTTCTTTAATATCCGTTACTTCTTCTGGTCTTTCATCAATTAATAAAATTAAAATATGTATATCTTTATTATTTTCTTTAACAGCTAAAGCTATATCTTTTAAAAGCGTTGTTTTTCCTGCTTTTGGAGGAGAAACAATAATTCCTCTTTGACCTTTACCAATAGGAGCAAGTAAATCTATCATTCTCATTGCTATTTTTCCACTTTTGCCAACACTAATTTTTTCATTTGGAAAAATTGGTGTTAAGCTTTCAAAGGATTTTCTTTTCATTGCTGTTTCTAAATCATAATGATTGATTTTTTGAATATGTAAAAGAGATCTAAACTTTTCAGATGCTTTTGGTTCCCTAACAACACCTGTAATAAAATCACCTGTTTTTAATTTAAATTTATAAATTTGTGATTGAGAGACATAGACATCATGAGGATCTGATAAATAATTTGCATTTCTAATAAAACCAAATCCATCAGGCAATACTTCTAAAAAACCTGTTGTAATGATTCCATCATCTAATGAATCTTTTGTATATTCTTTCTTTTCTTTTTTTGTATTTTCCATAATATCACCTCAACCATTATGTCATATTTTCTTCTTTTTAGCTATAAAAACAAAAGAAAAAGTAGATTTCTATCTACTTTATTCAACAAAGGTAAAAACATCTTTTGCTTTAATATGTTCTAAAATAAAGATTTCATTTTCATCAATATGTCCTAATAAATTTCTTTGACCATCTACCTTCATTTCTTTTAAAACGATTTGAATTTCTCCTCGATAATGTACAAGATTGTCATTGACAATTACAACATCACCCCTTGTATAGTACGCTTTATCACAAGGACGACATGGAATTTCTTTTCCTTTATAAATCATTCTTGTCCAACGTGAACGTAACATATAATTCATACAATCACCTAAATCACTATGACTTGGATAATTAAATAAAATTTCTTTTTCCAAAGCAGTAATACCCTTATCTAAATGAATCTTGAAAGGTATTCTTTTAGTTAAACCATGGGGCACAAAATCTGCTAAAAAACCTAAAGATTCATTTTTAGGAATATCTACATACACTTGTTTCATTACTTGATCGATTGCTTTAAATTCTTCATCACTAGCATAGGCATTTCCAATGATTATTTCATCTACATTGTCTAAAGCTAAACAGTGTTTTAATTGAATTTCTATCGGCATATCTCGATGTTCTTCAATGGTTGGAAGACCATCACTCACTGGCCATGGTCCATGACTTCCTTTAACTAAACTTGAAATAAAGATAGCTACCGGAATATTTTTAGCTTTCCAATAATTATTAATATCATTAATAGCTTCTAAACTTGGAGCCGTATATCTTTCTGGATAGAAATTATGACATGTAGAAATATTTTCTGGTTTAGCTCCATTTTTAATAGCTGTTTCAATGACATCAATAAAACTTGTAGACATTTCAATTTTAATGCCTTCTTTATTATTAATAAGAGTGGCATCCCTTTCATCGTTAAAACTAAAATCCATTCTTAAAATATCTACCCCAATATCTTTAAAAACCGAAAGGTCTGTTTCTGTTGCTTCTAATCTATGAAATAATTCACTATTACAGTCACCAGAAACAATCATGCCATATTTATGAACGATTTTTGTAAAATCTTTAAAATAAGCAATAATTTCTTCTTTTGTCCCTGGTACTGAAAACATGCTTGTAAATACTTTTTTAAAACCATAAGTCGATGCTTTTTTTAAATAGGCATCAATTTCTTCTAATGTTTCTTGTTCTGGATATAAAGAAACACCTAACATTACTTTTTTCATAAACATCCTCCTCATAAACATTATTCTATCATGTATATACAAGTATCACAATAAATAAAAAGAGGATTTCTCCTCTTTAAACAAAAGCATGATCAATTTCAATGACACAATGATATTCGTCACTGATTTGTTTGACTTCTGCACTTATTTTATTCTTTAAAATTTGATGACTAATTTGATCATTAGCTGGTATTAAAACATCAAATATTAAATTTGTATGACTCTTTCCTGGAACCATTCTAAAATCATGAATCGAATAATGTTCATCTATTCCTTTTACAATTTCTAAAACTTGTTGTTTTAAAGCTAATAACCTTGGATTATGCACATCCACTGGATCATAATGAATGGTCGTATGAATATGATATTTTTCTTGAATTGCTCTTTCAATATCATCGATTTCTTCATGAATTTTCATAACATCTTCTTGACAATCTACTTCCACATGAAGTGTCATAAACATTCTTCCTGGTCCATAATCATGCATCATTAAATCATGAATACCTAAAGGTTTATCATATGACATAATAAAATTTTCAATGTCATCTATCAAGGCTTTATCAGGTGCCAATCCTAATAAAGGATTGATTGTATCTTTAAATACATTAATTCCTGCAAAAATAACAATTAAAGAAACAATTGTCCCAATAATTCCATCAACTGGTAAATCAGTTATCAATGTAAGTATTAAAGAAACAAGTGTTGCAAATGTTGTCACAACATCATTTAAACTATCTTGTCCTGCAGCTTTTAAAGATGATGAATCAATTTTTTTACCAATTTGATTATTAAAATAATACATCCATAGCTTCACTAAAATAGAAAATATTAAAATCACTACTGCAACAAATGAAAACATAACTTTTTCAGGATTAAAAATCTTAACAACTGATTCTTTTAAAGATTGAATACCTACTACTAAAATTAAAAAAGCAATCACCATTCCTGCAATATATTCATAACGTCCATGACCATATGGATGATCTTTATCAGGATGTTTATTAGCAAGTTTAAAGCCAAATAAAGAAGCTAAATTACTTCCTACATCCGATAAGTTATTTAAACCATCTGCTTGAATAGCAACCGAATGAACAATTAAACCAATTGTTATTTTAAAAATAACTAAAACAATATTGCATATAATGGACAAAATGGAACATAACGTTCCATAAGCTTGTCTTACTTTTTGATTTTTATAATCATCATAATTTTCAATAAATCTTTGTGTTAAAAAATGAATCATGATAAAACATCATAAACAAAAATATTTTGTTTATCTACCTTTATTAATTCAACTTCTTCTAATTCTTTTAAATATTTATTTACTTTTTCTTGATCAACTTCTTTATTAGCAAGTATTGCAAGATTTACTTGAATTTGGGGATTATCCACTTTAATATAAGCTGTATTTTCAGTTGTATAACCTGCTTTATTTTTCATTGTTTCTAGAATTGAAACATAAGCAAGTTTTGTTTCTAATCTTAAACTTTTATAATGATCAAATAATACCTTTGGCATATAAAATTCATCCTTTGATTTTTCAATAACTTCTTTTAAACTTTCTTTAGTATATAATTCCATACTTCTTCACTCCTTTTGTTTCTATATTATACCATATCTAGAAAAAAAGAACATTGTGTTAATCTCTTTTTCTTTGCGTAAATGTACTGACATCGTCAAAACCAATTTCCTGATATTTTTTTGCTACATTTAAACAATTTTCACCAACACGTTCACTTGTATGACTATCAGTACCAATGGTAATAATACGTCCTCCTAAATCATAGTAACGTTGTACCTGTTCAAAATTAGGAAATCCACATGTTTTTAAATCTCGATATCCCGATGTATTGACTTCAATACCTTTTCCTTTTTGAATAAGTGTTTTAAAGATTTCATCTATAATATCTTGATATTTTTGATGATCAACAGTTTTATCCTCATAAGGTCCATATCTTACAATATAATCTAAATGGCCTAAAACATTAAAACAATCGAAAGCTTTTACACATTTTAATGTTTCTTCAAAAAATTCACGATGTGCTTGTTCCTTTGTTTTTCCTTTAAAAAATTCACCATAATAAAATTCTGTATGATGAATCACATGAATAGATCCAATAACAAAATCAAAAGGATATTGTTGAATTAAATTTTCAATTTCTTCTTGATGATCTAAATCCAATCCCATTTCAATACCCCATTTAATTTTTATTTGATCTTTGAATTCCTCTTTTAAACTTTGAATCTCTTGATAATAGTTTTCAACATCTAATTCAAAAGAATCTATTGGATAATCAAAATCACGATGATCTGTAAAACAGATTTCATCTAAATTCATTTCTATCGCTTTTAAAACATGTTCTCTAGGATTTGCTTCACTATCCCCTGAAAAATGTGTATGCATATGATAATCTATAACTCTCATATTTTATCCTCCATTTTTCCTTATTATAACAAATAAGAGAAAATATTGCTATTTTCTCTTATTCATAAATTATCTGTTAAATTAATCTAAATCAGTTCCGTTTGATTCTATTACTTTTTTATACCAATAGAATGAATCTTTTGGTCTTCTTGATAAATCTCCAGTTCCATCATCATGTTTATCTACATAAATGAAACCATAACGTTTTCTCATTTCTCCAGTTCCAGCAGAAACTAAATCAATACATCCCCATGTTGTATAAGCAATTAAATCAACCCCATTATCACAAGCAGCTGACATTGCTTCAATATGTGGTCTATAGTAATCAATACGATAATCATCATGGATTGATCCATCTTCTTCTACTGTATCATAAGCACCTAGTCCATTTTCTACGACCATTAGTGGAATTCTATAACGGTCATAGATTTTTTCTAATGAATATTGAAGTCCTAATGGATCTAAAGCCCATCCCCAATCTGAATAAGTTAAATATGGGTTACGAATACCTGCCGCAAAGTTACCTTGTACTGTATCTTCTGTTTCATGAGTTGTCACATTGTTTGTCATATAGTAACTATATGTAAACATATCAACAACACCTTCTTTTAAGACTTTTAAATCTTCTTCAGTGATATCTAAATCTGTAATGTTATGTTCTTTCCAAATTCTCTTTGCAAATGGAGGATAAGCACCAAAGCATTGAACATCTCCACAATACCAGAAGTTTTCTTCCATTGTTTGTTGATTTAATAACATGTCTTTTGGATCACATGTATGTGGATATGTGATTGCTCCTCCAAGCATACATCCAATTTTGTTTTCAGGATCAATTTCATGTCCTAATTTAACGGCTTTTGCACTTGCCACAAATTGATAATGTAAATGTGTTAAACGTTTTTTGTAATCTTCATCAGTTGTCCCATCACCAAACATATTAATAACATTTAAAGTATTATTGATTTCATTAAATGTTAGCCAATATTTAACAAGTCCTTTGTATTCAGTAAAGACTGTTTTACAGTATTTTACAAAGAAATCAATGTATTGACGATCTTGCCAATCTCCATATTTTTCTACTAAATAAATTGGTGTATCAAAGTGATGAATCGTAACTAATGGTTCAATATTATATTTTCTTAATTCTTTGAAAACATCTCTATAAAATTCAATACCTTCTTGATTAGGTGTTTCTTCATCTCCACGAGGATAGATTCTTGACCAAGAAATAGACATTCTAAACATCTTGAATCCCATGTCTGCAAATAATTTAATATCTTCTTTATAATGATGATAGAAATCAGTACCTTCATGATTTGGATATAAGTATCCATCTAAACAAGCATAATGATCTCCACCTTCTGGTAAAGCATCATCAAAATGAACTTGTGGTGTTGCATGTGCATTTCCATCTTTATCGATCCAAGTTACTTTTCTTGGTTCTTTGACACTACCACCTGTTGTAAAGTCTGTTAAGGCTGGACCACGTCCACCTTCATTCCATCCACCTTCATATTGGTTTGCAGCTGTTGCTCCTCCCCAAAAAAATCCTTCTTTAAATCCCATTTGAATTCCTCCTTTATCATTGATTATTATTATATTCATTTTCATGTATTCATTTACATTTTTTCATAATATGAAACATAAAAAGAGAAGATTTAATAATCTCCTCTTGTATGAAATTCTTTTTTGTTTCCAGTTACTTGATGTCTTTCTTTAAGTTTATTTTGAATATCTTCTAAACTGACACCTCGATCATTCATTAAAACAAAAGTGTGGAATAATAAATCAGATATTTCTCCAACCAATTCTTCTTTATTATCATTTTTTGCTGCAATAATTGTTTCGCTTGCCTCTTCACCCACTTTTTTACAAATCTTATCAACCCCTTCATTCAATAAGTAATTTGTATAAGATTTTTCAACTGGATGAATCTTACGATCAGCAATTGTTTTTTCCAATTCTCTAAAAATATCTCTTGCATCATAAGCTTGTACTTCATTAAAGAAGCATGAATAAGCCCCAGTATGACAAGCCGCTCCTGTTTGTTTGACATAAATCAATAAAGTATCTAAATCACAATCTAAATACATTCCTTTAATATCTTGAAAATGTCCTGATTCTTCTCCTTTATGCCATAACTTTTGTCTGCTTCTTGAATAAAAAACAGTTTGTTTAAGTTCTAACATTTTATCATAAGCTTCTTCATTGACATAAGCTAACATTAATACTTCTTTTGTTTGATAATCTTGGACAATTGCTGGAATTAATTCCATTTTATTAAAATCTGGTCTCATTATCTTGTTCTCCTTACATTTATACCATGTTTTTTACATTCATTTCTTACATCTTCAACAGTTGCTTCATTAAAGTGGAAAAGTGAAGCCACTAATGCTGCATCAACATTTGTTTTTTCAAAAACATCAACAATATCTTGAACACTTCCACAACCACCTGAAGCAATAACTGGAATATCAACAGCCTTACAAACAGCATTAAGCATTTCAATATCATAACCCGCTTTAGTTCCGTCCGCATCCATCGAAGTAAGCAATACTTCTCCAGCACCTAAACTTTCGCATTTTTTTACCCATTCAATTAAATCTAAACCTGTATTTTCTCTTCCACCTTTAACGTAGACATTCCATCCACTTTGGTCTTCTCTTTTTTTGGCATCAATAGCAATTACTACACATTGAACCCCAAATTCATCAGCGGCTTCTTTAATTAGTTGAGGATTAGCAATTGCTGCAGAATTAATAGAAACTTTATCAGCACCTGAGGCAAGAATCATTCTAAAATCATCTAATGTTCTAATTCCACCTCCTACTGCTAGAGGAATTGTTAGTTCTGAAGCCCCGCGTTCAATAATATCTTTCATAATGCCTCTATCTTCATAAGAAGCTGTAATATCCAAAAAGACAACTTCATCTGCACATTGTACGTCATATTTTTTAGCAAGTTCAATAGGGTCTCCAACATCTTTTAATCCAACAAAATTGACTCCTTTAACCACTTTCCCATCTTTGATATCCAAACAAGGAATTATACGTTTTGTAAGCATTTGATTGTCTCCTTTAAATCAATTTTCTTTTCGTAATAAGCTTTTCCAACGATACATGCATAATAATCTTTTTGAGCAACTTTTTGGATATTATCAAAATCTTTAATTCCTCCAGAAACAACAAATTGAATTTGACTGTTTTTAGCGATTTCATCATACATTTCAAAATTAGGTCCTGTCAAAGTTCCATCTTTAGAAATATCTGTTGCTACAATATAGCCAACACCAATAGATTCCAAATATTGAATAAATTCAATATAAGGCATTTGACTTGTTTCTAACCATCCTGCTGTAGAAACAAAACCATTTTTAACATCTACACCGACAACTATTTTCTCACTACCATATTGTCTTAATACTTCTTTTAAAAATTTGGGATCTTTTAAAGCTGCCGTTCCTAAAATAACACGATCAATTCCTACTTCATCTAAATAGAGTTGAACTGTTTTTAAATCACGGATTCCTCCACCAAGTTCCATTTTCATTTTTGTGCTATTTCTAATTTTTTTAATCGTTTCTAAATTTTTAGCAAAACCATCTTTAGCGCCATCTAAATCTACAACATGTAAATAAATAGCTCCTGCTTTTTCAAAAGTTTGAGCAAGTTCTTCTGGATGATCACTATAAACCGTTTTTTGATTATAATCTCCTTTAAATAAACGTACTGCTTGTCCATCTTTTAAATCTATTGCTGGAATAACTAACATTCGACCATCTCCTTAAACGCAAGTAATATTTTATGCCCAACCATTCCTGATTTTTCAGGATGGAATTGGCACCCAATGACATTTTTATTTTGCACTAAAGCTGTAACTTTAGTAGTTCCATAATCTGTATACGCTACAAGATTTTCATCTTTACAATGTGCCATATATGAATGTACAAAATAAACATCATCATTTTCATGTACATATTTCAAAATTGGTTGATGATTTGTTATATGTAATTGATTCCATCCCATATGAGGAATCTTTTCATCAATATCCATATAACGTACTGAACCTGGAATAAATCCTAGTCCTTTTGTTTCTTTTACTTCACACCCTTTTTCAAATAAAATTTGCATTCCTAAACAAATCCCAAGAATAGGAATTCCTGCCTCTTTTCGCTCTGTTAAAATATCAACTAAATGATACTTTTCTAAATTCTTCATCGCAGTAGGAAAAGTTCCTACTCCAGGTAAAACAATTCCCTTAGCTTCTTTAATAACTTTTTCATCTCTAGAAACAACAGTTTCAAGTCCAATTCTTTTAAAAGCACCGACAACACTTTTTAAATTTCCTACATTGTAATCAATAATAACAATCATTTATAAAACTCCTTTTGAAGAAACGATCTTATCTTTATTTTTTTCATCAATGCGTACCGCCTCTTTTAAAGCTCTTCCAAAAGCTTTAAAACATGCCTCGATTACATGATGAACATTATTTCCATAAGCCTCATTTAAATGCAATGTTGCATTCATATTGTAAGCAACCGCTCTAAAAAATTCTTCTGTCATTTCACTTTCATAATTTCCTAAATTAACTTTAGGAATATCTACATTAAAAACAAGGAAACTTCTTCCTGAAATGTCTAAATTGCATGTTACTAGTGCTTCATCCATAGGAATTGTAAAATGCCCATAACGTGTAATACCCTTTTTATCACCTAAAGCTTCTAAAATAATTTTACCTAAAGCAATTCCCATATCTTCAACGCTATGATGACTATCTACTTCTAAATCACCATGACAAATCATTTTGATATCCATTTCACTATGGAAAGCAAACAAGGTCAACATATGATCAAAAAACCCAATCCCTGTTTGAATCTCTGCTTTCCCTGTACCATCTAAATTAATTTCTAAACTAATTTGTGTTTCATTTGTATTTCTTTTTAGTTTGGCTTCTCTCATGATTATTCCTCCTCAAAACGTACAGCAATACTATTTGCATGAGCATCTAAACCTTCACTTTTTGCGAAAGTTTGAACATCATCTTTAAATGTTTCTAAAACATCTTTTGGATAATAACTATAAGATGAATATTTAACGAAATCATAAACACCTAACGCTGAATAGAATTTAGCTGTTCCTCCTGTTGGTAAAACATGGTTTGTTCCTGACATATAATCACCTAGAGGTTCTGGTGAGTATTCTCCAAGGAAAATAGAACCTGCATTTTTAATATAAGGAAGTGTATTGACTGGGTTTTCAACTAAAACTTCTAAATGTTCTGGCGCTAAATAATTAGATACTTCAAAAGCTTCTTTTAAGTCTTTTACAAGAATTGCTCCTCCATAATTTTGAAGAGATTCTTCAATAATTTCTTTACGTGATAAATAAGCCATTTGTCTTTTGAGTTCAACATTGACTTTTTCAGCAAGTTCTTTACTTGTTGTTACAAGCATTGCACTAGCAAGTTTATCATGTTCTGCTTGTGACATTAAATCAGCAGCAATATATTTAGGATTCGCATTTTCATCAGCAATAACTAAAACTTCGCTTGGACCTGCCACCATATCAATATCGACAACCCCATAGCTTAATTTTTTAGCTGTCGCAACAAAGATATTTCCTGGTCCTACGATTTTATCTACTTTTTCAATTGTTTCTGTTCCATTAGCGATAGCAGCAACTCCTTGTGCTCCACCAAATTTATAAATAGTATCAACACCTGATACTTTTGCAGCTGCAACAATAACAGGATTAACTTTGCCATCTGCTTTAACCGGTGTAATAATAACTAAATCTTTAACTCCAGCAAGTTTTGCAGGAATGGCATTCATTAAAACTGTTGAAGGATAGGCAGCTGTTCCACCTGGAACATATAAAGCAACTCTTTCAATTGGTCTTACCATTTGTCCCATGATCACTCCGTTATCTTTATATAATGACCATGATTTATCAATTTGATTTTTATGGAATTCTGTAATTTGTTGTTTTGTTCTTTCAAGGATTCTTATGTAATCTTGATCCACTTGTTTTAAAGCTTCTTCTTTTTCTTGATTTGAAACAACGAAATCATTTTCATCTTTAATTTGATAACCATCAAATTTTCGACAATAGTTGATCAAGGCTTGATTTCCATTTTTTCTAATATCATTAATAATATCATTTACAGCATTATTAACTTCTATCGAAATTTCTTCTTTTCGATTATTTAATTTTTGTGCAATTTCTTTTAAATTCCCATCATATTCAATTACTTTAAGCATCTTAATTTCCCCCTATTACTTTTTCTAATTGATTTACAATATTCATAATTTCATCCTTCTTAAATTTAAAAGCTACCTTATTAACAATCATTCTTGTTGAAATATCACTTACTTTTTCAATTACTTCTAGACCATTTGCTTTAAGAGTTGAACCTGTTTCAACAATATCAACGATTGCATCAGAAATTCCTGTCACTGGTCCTAGTTCAACAGAACCTTCTAATTTAATAATTTCCACATCTTCTTGTTTAGAAGCAAAATATTTCTTCGCAACATTTGTATATTTGCTGGCAATCTTTTTACGACGATTAAATACTTTATTTCGATATTCTGGATAAGCAGCTACTGCGAAATAACATTTTCCTATTTCCAGATCAAGAAGTTCATAGTAATCTTCAAAATCTACATCATCCAACGTATCCTTTCCTACAAAACCAATATCAACAATCCCATGTTCCAAAAATGTAACAACATCATTGGGTTTACCAAAAATCATTGAAATTCCATCTTTTGTTTCAATTAATAATTCTCGATTTTTATTAAAAATAGGATCCATATCAAAACCTGCTTCTGCAAGCAGTTTACATACTTGTTTTTCGATTCTTCCTTTAGTAATAGCTATTTTAATCATGTTACTCTCCCTCTTTTTCAATGGCTTTTAAAATATGATTCATATGAAAGCAGAACCCAACAGCTGTTTTATCAACATTAAATCTAGGAAGCAAATCATCATAACGTCCTCCTGATAAAATTGGATTTGCACTTTGATCACTATATCCTTTAATCATAAAGCCTGTATAATATTTCATGGTTGGAACCATTCCTAAATCAAAAATAATTCCTTCTTTACTATCTAATGATTCATAAAGATCTTTTAATTCTTGTAATGCCCCTAACAAAACAGAATCTTGACATTTATCCATCATTTGATGAAGTAAATCAATATTTCCAAAACATGTTGGTAAAGATAACAGCAATTGATTCAAGCTTTCTTCAAAATCATTTTTAGAAACAAAACGTTTCATTTCACTAATATCTCTTAATCTTAAAATATCTTCTAATTCATTTCTTTGATTTCCCACCAATTCTAATAAACGATTATAGAATTTAGCAGAGCCCAATTCTAAAAGAATATTTTTTAATGAAATTCCTGGTAAAGATTCTTGAATCATTGTCATAACTTCCTTATCTCCTTGAAGTCCTGGCTTATTCATTAATTCTACACCACCTTGAAAAAACTCACTGCTTCTTCCTTTATGCATTATTTCTTTACGATACACTTTTCCAAAATAACTGTAACGTGCTTCCCCTTCATTTGCACTATTAGCATAAAGTCTGGCAAGAGGTATTGTAAAATCTAAACGCATGGCAACATTTTTACCTTCGTGATTGATGTATTGAAACATCTTATCAACCGTAAAACCACAATCCAATTTTGTATATAAATCAACATATTCAAATGATGGCATCAACACTTCATTGTACCCATGATTTGAAAAAACATGTCGTAAATGATTTTCAATTTCCCTTAATTTTTCTACATTTGTAATAATTGCATCTATGCTTTCTTCAGGTATCAAATATTTAAACTCTTCCATAAAAATCCCCCTTATTACTAAAAAAACGAGTCATCTAATGACTCGTTTCAACATCATTAGATACAGCTTAATTGTGATAGACAAAATGGGCTGTATCATAAATGATATAACCCTACTTTTTCCAATGATGGTGATGTAATTGTGTGTTATTTAGTATTTTCATAGTAATCACCTCTTGTTGTGCTTTATTCTAGCATAGATTGTATACAAAGGAAAGATGATTATGCATTTTTATGAAATATTTTATACTTTAAACACTTTATTGTATACAAATCATAAGTTGTAATTTTTTATTTTTTTGATAATTGATTGTATACAATTTTTATCGTGATAAAACACGTTGTGTAGTATTTTTATTATCACGATAACTTATTTATGTGATAATTTTTTCTTAATTTATTCATTTATTATTATTAAAGATGTATGATAACCCTAGGAGGATATAACAATGGAATATATTGAAAGAGTATTAACAAACTTAAAAGCTAAAAATACTGATCAACCTGAATTTATCCAAGCTGTTGAAGAAGTATTAGAAAGCTTAGAACCAGTAATCAAAGCTCATCCTGAGTATGAAGATATGGCTATTTTAGAAAGATTAACTGAACCAGAAAGAACTTTAATGTTTAAAGTACCTTGGATGGATGATCAAGGTAAAGTTCAAGTAAACAGAGGATATCGTATTCAATTCTCTAGTGCTATTGGACCTTATAAAGGTGGTTTAAGATTCCACCCTTCTGTTAACCTTGGAATTATTAAATTCTTAGGATTCGAACAAATTTTCAAAAACTCATTAACAACACTTCCTATCGGTGGTGGTAAAGGTGGCTCTGATTTCGACCCACAAGGTAAATCAGATGCTGAAGTTATGAGATTCTGTCAATCATTCATGACTGAATTATATCGTCACATTGGACCTAGCGTTGACGTACCTGCTGGAGATATCGGCGTTGGTGGTAGAGAAATCGGATATTTATTTGGACAATACAAACGTATTAAAGATGCTTATGAAAACGGTGTTTTAACTGGTAAAGGTATGACTTATGGTGGTTCATTAATTAGACCAGAAGCTACTGGTTTTGGTGCTGTATACTATGGTAAAGAAGTATTAGCTCATTTCAACGATACTTATGAAGGAAAAACAATTGCTGTTTCTGGATATGGTAACGTTGCTTGGGGTGTATGTATCAAAGCTAAAGAATATGGAGCAAAAGTTGTTTCTATTTCTGGTAGAGATGGATACGTTTATGATCCTGATGGAATCAATACTGATGAAAAAATTGATTTCTTATTAAAAATTCGTTCATCAAATGATGTTAAATTAAAAGACTATGCTGAAAAATTCGGATGTGAATTCCATCCTGGTGAAAAACCATGGGGATTAAAAGTAGATATGGCTTTCCCTTGCGCTACTCAAAATGAAATTGGTGAAGAAGAAGCTAAACAATTGATCGCTAATGGATGTAAATACATCATCGAAGGTGCTAACATGCCAAGTACACCTGAAGCAATTGCTTACTTTACAGCAAATGGTGGTACTTTAGGACCTGCAAAAGCTGCTAACGCTGGTGGTGTTGCTGTTTCAGCATTAGAAATGTCTCAAAACTCTATGAGATATAACTGGACAAGTGAAGAAGTTGATGAAAAATTGCATAATATCATGAAATCAATTTTCAACAACTCTGTTGCTGCTGCTGAAAAATATGGATTAGGATTTGACTTAATCAAAGGTGCTAATATTGCTGGTTTTGAAAAAGTAGTAGAAGCTATGATTTCTCAAGGAATCTATTAATAAACAAAAAAATGGACAGGAGATTAAATCTCTTGTCCATTTTTATATTGATTAAATTTTTTATCTAATTCTTCATAAAATGATGTAGCGTTTACTAAATAAATATTTTTTGTATGATTATTAAATTGTAATTCAATTCGATGTTTTGAGTTGAGTGAATATGCTGTTAAATCCTTAAATTCAATCATTTGAGGCATAAAACCGATCCCCTTAAAGAAATATACTAATAAACCATCTTCAAAAACAGAAGCGTTAAAACGTATTAATAAAGTAGGAAGTACCCCTAACGCTAGTAATAAAACAACCACTAATTTCATTCGATCATAACGAAAATAAATTCCACTAAACGCACATAAAATAACCAAAATAATTGAAATAACGACCATTCTTAAATCTTTATATTTAAACATAACTTTTCTCCTTTAAAGATAAAAAAATGGTGGTTCCGGGCGGAATCGAACCACCGACACGAGGATTTTCAGTCCTCTGCTCTACCGACTGAGCTACGGAACCATCATTTGGCGGTCTGGACGGGACTCGAACCCGCGACCTCCGCCGTGACAGGGCGGCATTCTAACCAGCTGAACTACCAGACCATTTTGGTTGCGGGAGAAGGATTTGAACCAACGACCTTCGGGTTATGAGCCCGACGAGCTACCAGACTGCTCCATCCCGCGATATTAAGTTTTTTAATAAATGGCGGAGATTGAGGGATTCGAACCCCCGCAGGACGTTAATCCTCTGCTGGTTTTCAAGACCAGTCCCTTCAGCCAGACTTGGGTAAATCTCCGCAATATTAATGGTGGACCCTGTAGGACTCGAACCTACGACCGATCGGTTATGAGCCGATAGCTCTAACCAACTGAGCTAAGGGTCCGCAGTATATGCCCTATAGGCACCTTAAATAAAAATGGTAGCGGGAGGGGGATTCGAACCCTCGACCCTCCGGGTATGAACCGAATGCTCTAGCCAGCTGAGCTATCCCGCCATAATATTGAAATTTATTAAATTAATTGGTGGAGCCAAGCGGGATCGAACCGCTGACCCCCTGCGTGCAAGGCAGGTGCTCTCTTTTTTTGTATAAGTAAAATCAAATAAAAAAATGGTGGTTCCGGGCGGAATCGAACCACCGACACGAGGATTTTCAGTCCTCTGCTCTACCGACTGAGCTACGGAACCATTAATTGGCGGTCTGGACGGGACTCGAACCCGCGACCTCCGCCGTGACAGGGCGGCATTCTAACCAACTGAACTACCAGACCAAAAGATAAAAATGGCGGAGATTGAGGGATTCGAACCCCCGCAGGACGTTAATCCTCTGCTGGTTTTCAAGACCAGTCCCTTCAGCCAGACTTGGGTAAATCTCCGCAATATTAATGGTAGCGGGAGGGGGATTCGAACCCTCGACACTCCGGGTATGAACCGAATGCTCTAGCCAACTGAGCTATCCCGCCATAATATTGAAATTTATTAAATTAATTGGTGGAGCCAAGCGGGATCGAACCGCTGACCCCCTGCGTGCAAGGCAGGTGCTCTCCCAGCTGAGCTATGGCCCCAATTTTTATAAATGGTCGGGAAGACAGGATTTGAACCTGCGACCCCCTGGTCCCAAACCAGGTGCACTACCAAGCTGTGCTACTTCCCGTTACTGCCCTTATAATTATACATATATTTTCACTTTAATCAAGCTTTATTTTAAAAAAATATTAAAATAAATTTTACTCTATTTTAATATACTTTAAAAAAGTGTGATAGAATGAATGTAATTTAAAATTTTAAGGAGTTGAAAAAAATTGAATAATTTATGGAAAATTTATGAAAAAGAGCCTTTAGAATTTATAAATAGTCTTATACATGTTCCATCAATGCAAAGACTTAAAGATATTGGGATGAATTGCGGAGTGGAATATACTGCTTTTGACTTCTTTTCAAACATTGTACCATATTCTCGTTATCAACATAGTATAGGGGTTGCATTAATTGTTTATCATTTTTCACATGATCTTAGACAGACAGTTGCAGGTTTGCTTCATGATATAGCAACTCCTGTCTTTGCACATACGATAGATTTCTATCACCAAGATCATTTAAAACAAGAATCAACAGAATTAGATACGAAAAAGGTAATTGAAAAAGATACCTTATTAGTTTCTTTGTTACATAAGTATCATTTAACGATAGAAGATGTTTGTAACTATCATTTATATCCGCTGGCTGATAATGAATCTCCTAAACTTTCTGCAGATCGTTTGGAATATACATTAGGAAATATGTATAGTTATGGATTTTGTGATTTAGAGATGATACAAATGATTTATAAGGATCTCAAAGTAAATGACAAGAAAGATGAACTTATTTTTAAACATGAAGATAAAGCTGTTCTTTTTACAAAAATGATGTTGGAGTGTTCACATGTTTATATTTGTGATGAAGATCGTTATGCGATGCAATATTTATCTTATGTTATTAAAAAAGCAGTTGATAGAGGTGTAGTTAAAGAAGATGATTTTTATCTTCAAGAAAAGAGTTTTATTGATTTATTAATAAAAGATAAAGAAATTAAACAGTTATGGGATGATTTTCGACAATTAAATTGTGTTTATAAAGGAAAAAATAAAGATTTTTTTTGTAAACAAATTCCAGCTAAAAAAAGATATATCGATGTTTATGTAGAAAATAAAGGGAGAATTTCTAAGATAAATAAGGAAATGGCTCAAGAAATACAAATGTTTTTAGCAACAGATTTAAGTGAATATTTGTGGGGGAAAGTGTGAATAAGTGCATAAAAGGTGAATAACTTGAGTTATTCACCTTATTCACATGTTTGTTCACGTTTTGATGAAGTAAATGAGGGATTATAAGCGTAGTAGTTCTTCTTATTTAATTGACTCTTGACATATTCAAGTCCTTCAGCAAAACGTTGATAATGCACGATTTCTCTTTCTCTTAAAAAACGAATGACTTTATTGACGTCTTCATTTTTACTTAAAGCAAGAATGTTATCATAAGTGGTTCTAGCTTTTTGTTCAGCAGCCATGTCTTCTGTTAAATCAGAAATAGGATCTCCCACAGATTGGAAAGTATCGGCACTAAAAGGAATACCCGCACTATTTGTTGGATAGACACCTAATGTATGATCAGTAAAATAGGCATCTAATCCACCTTCTTTAATTTCTTGAGGTGTTAGACCATTGGTAAGTTGATAGAAAAGGGTACTAATAATTTCAACATGAGCAAGTTCTTCTGTTCCAATGTCTGTCAATAAGGCTTGAATTCTTGGATAAGGCATCGTATAGCGTTGATTTAGATAACGAAGTGCTGCTCCTAATTCACCATTAGGTCCACCAAGCTGTGAAATAACGATTTTAGCAGTTTTAGCATCAGGTTTTCTTACATTAACGGGATATTGCAAGCGCTTTTCATACAACCACATGTTGATCCTCCTTTCATCCAAGGAAATGGTTCATTAATATAGTTTTCAATATTCTTTCCGTCTCTATTTGTAAGAGCACCGCCATTTTTTAAATAAGTTTCTTTCATCTTTAAAAGATGCTTCATCCCTTCTTTATAATATTTTTTAGCTTCTTGATCATCAGGGTGGGTATCTAAAAACAAAGTAACATCTTGGATACAAAAATCCAATTTACTTATTTGTAATAATGTATCATCCACGTTGCATCACCCATGGTTTATCCAATTGTTTAAAAATAGTTCCTTTATCAAAAGCAACATTCATTTTATAGATATCTTTAAATGTTTGTATTTTGATAGAGGATATAGTTAATTCTAATTCATTCATATTTAACCTCCTCAAAATTATCTTATGAGACATTTTTTTTAATTTATAGGCAATTAACTATTGCTTAATTGTTTTTTATATGATATATTAATTAGGCAAACCCAACTAGGGGTATAGTTCAATGGTAGAATACCGGTCTCCAAAACCGTTGATGTGGGTTCGACTCCTACTACCCCTGCCAGTTTGTGATAAACACATCTTAGATGTGTTTTTTTATTTGTGTATTGTGAATATGGTTGTGAATAAAGTGAATAACTTAAGTTATTCACTTTTTTGCGCACAATTTGAACATTAATGTGAATAAAATGATATGATAGATAGGGTGATAAAGATGTTTAAACAAGTAATTTATTATTTTATAGCAGTAGTCGAACAAGGAAGTTTTTCAAAAGCAGCCAAAAAATTTTATCTATCACAATCAGCAATTTCTCAGCAAATCACAAAATTGGAAAATGATTTGGGATTTTCTCTTTTTGATCGTAGGACTTATTATCCAACATTAACAGAAGAAGGAAAAAGGTATTATGATCTTGCAAAGAAATTATTGAGTGATTATAAAAATGAATATAATGATATTAAAGAAAATTTACAAAAAGATGTGTTAACGATTGGGATTACAGGTCCTTTTGAAAGAAAGCATGTACCATTTATTGTTAAACAATTCAAAGAAAACGATGCTATTTCAATTGATATCAAAGCTTTTAATTTATTTACCTGTATTGAAAAATTAAACAATCGAGAAATAGATATTGCTTTTGGCTTAAGTAATAACTTTAAAAATTATCCAGATCTTATTTATCGTACAATTTATCATTCACATATTTGTGTCGTTACTTCTTTAGAACATCCTTTAAGTCATAAAGAATATGTAACAATTAAAGATATCAAAAATGAACCTCTTATTGTTTTATCGAAAAAACAAGGAAAAGAGTACTATCATGATTATATGGAAGCTTTCCGTTTAGATGGAATGATTCCTTATATAAAAAAAGAAGTAGATGATTTAAATGAATATGTGATGGCTATTTCTTTAGGGGAAGGAATAGGACTTTCGGCCACAGAGGTCATCAGTGAAAATGATCAAGTAGCAGTGATTCCTTTAAAAGAAAGTCATCATCATGCTGATTATGCTGTAGGATATCATCAAGATAATGGAAAAAAGGCGATACAACAATTTATGAAATATGTAGAAGATTATTTTAGACTATAAGAAAAACTTATAGTCTTTATTAATTTTTAAGGTCTATTTTATAAAAATATTCATGATATAATTTTCACATGTGGAGGTATGAACGATGAGTAAAATTGTTATTAATGGTGTTGATGGAAATTTTGGTTCATTAGTGGCTAAATACGCTTTAGAATTGATGAACAAAGAAGATTTAGTATTTACAGCACCTAAAGAAGAAAGTTTAAAAGAATATAAGGAACAAGGGATTCAAACAGCTATAGCTAATTTTAATGATCCTGAAGGACTTGTTAAAGTTTTTGAAAATGCGGATAAAGTTTTATTGATTTCAATGCCTTTTGTAGGTGAAAAAAGAAGACAAGCTCATAAAAATGCAGTAGATGCATGTGTGAAAGCAAATGTTAAACAAATTATTTATACATCTGTTTTATCAGCAGCACATCCATTTAACCCAAGCATTGAAAATGTAGATCATTCTTATACAGAAGCAATTATTCAAAATACATCGCTTGATTATATCTTTTTAAGAAATTCTCTTTTTGTTGAAGCATTTACAAGTGACTATTTAAGGGCAGTAGAAGCTAAAGAAACAACAATTTCTAAAAACATGGGTGATGGACGTGTGTGGTTTATTTCACGTAAGGATTGCGCTTATGCAGCAGCTTGTGCTTTAAATAATCATTTATTACATCGAGCTGTTTTAAATATTAATGGTTTAGAACCACTATCTTATGAAGATTTCTTAGCTATTGGAAACAAAGCAACAGGAAATCATATCACTTATACAAGACTTACAGATGATGAACTTTATGCTTATTTTGATTCAATTGGTGTTCCTAGAAATACGGATGGAGATTTTTCAAAAAGTCCAATTAAAGCAACATCAGAAGGAATGGTTACTTTTGGAACAACTGTCACACAAGGCTATTTAGATGTTCCTGTTAGTGATTTTAGTTCACTTACAGGAAGAAAACCATTATCTATTCAATATATCTTTGAACATGTAGATGATTATTTATTAGGTGATCGTCATCCAACAGAATAAAAAAATGAGGGAGACCTCATTTTTATTATGCACAATTGTGAATAACTTGTGATTTATGTGCGTTAATTGTTTATAAGAATAATAACGATCAAAGAAACAAATAAAATCGTTACAATAGCTTCTAATGCTAAAATAATTTTATTGGTCTTCTCTTTAAAAATCTTTTTTAAAAGATAATAAAGACCAACACCGACAAGTACTCCTGTTGTATTCGTAATTAAATCTGTAATATCACTTGCTCCAAGACAAAAGATATATTGAGATAATTCTAATGAAATGCTTAATAGAAAACCAAGAAATATTGTTCGATCACTATTAATATTTAATGTTTTTAAATAGAGTCCAAAAGGAATAAAAATAATCAGATTATCAAGAACTTCTCTTATTTGATAAGTTGTCTTATTTGGATAATAGAAGGGAATTAAATTAATGCTTCTAAAATGTGGTAATTGATCAATAGAAACAGATAATTTAAAAAGTATGATCCAGATGACTAAAAATATGTAAATAGTAAATAATATATGTGTAGTTTTTTTCATAAAGACTCCTTCTATAGAAATAGGTTGATGAAGCATCAACCTATTTTAATTAACTTTTAAATTTGTAAAGATTGTATTTAGCCACTAAATCTAATACTTTTTCAATATTTTTTTCTTCGATAACATAATCACGACTTGCATATCTACCTAGATCAGTTGGTGATTGAATTGAATAATAAACACCTATTGTATAAAAATTTTTATTGATTGGATCATTGTAAAAATCATCATATTTTGTAATGAGTTTTTGATTGATAATATCGTTTATAAAATTCACGAAATTTGTATTATCTTTAGATGATTTCTTTGGACCAGTACTATAATTAATATCAGTTACATCGATTCCTTTATATTTAAGTTCAGTTTTTGTTTCATAGTTAGTCATAAATGAAAAACTAAAACTAGCTGATCTAATTGAGGAAGTAGATGGTACCTCATAAATTGAATGAAATCCTTTTGTATTAGCATAAATACTTGAAAAACCGATACAACTTACGACTAAAAGAATAAAGATCGTTGGGATTTTCCAATTAAAGTAAACTTTTCTTTTAGAAAAATAATACATAATTAAATAAATCATAAAGATTATTGTAAATGATAGAACATTTGATTTGAAATCTGTGGTATACATAACAAGTAACATCGCAAATGTTCCAAGAATAATAATTGATGGATACATAAAGAATGATTTTGTATGTGATTCACTTTGTTCAACTGTACGCTTGATAAATAAGCGATAGTTTACAAAAGAGAGAACTAAACTGATGATCAACCAATAGATTGATGAGATATGAGTTACATGTAGTTCTATATATTTCATTTGCGCTAATCCATTATAAGGAATACTTAAATAATAAAGAATAGCATTAAGACCTTGTGTATAATTTCCTTCACCAAGCATCATTTTATATACGATATTTGTGGCACACTTATTAAGTGCAATATAGATAAGTAGAGGAAGGAAAATATAAGCAAATGAACAAATAAAGTTATCAACACTATTTTGGGTTAAAAGAGTAATTGTTGTAATAAGGGTATTCATGGCAAACATATGGACGATTGTTATAATTATTGCTAGAATAAAGGCGCCAATAGAAATACCCATTTTATAAGCGAAAATGCCTTGTGCTATGAGTTGATAAATAACAACAGGTAAAATGGTTGCAAAATAAGAAAATAAACTTGTTGTTAAGTAAAGTGATTCTTTCTTTATTGGTAAGGAAAAGTAAAGAATATTACTTTTCTTTTTTTGTAAAAAAGAAAATAAATAAATAGGTACAATACATGATAAACCTAATCCATAAACAAGAGAGAGTGTGCCTGTTAAATCTAATGAAGGTGTATACTCATTAAATACCCAAAAAGGAATAATGATACCAACAAGATAAATAAGAATAAGATATTTCTTATTTTGTTTTATTAAATATTTAAAATAATCTTTATTAATCATAGACACCATACCCCTTTCTTTCCATTTCATAAATAAATATTTCTTCTAAATTTACAGGTAAAACTTCTAACATAATTGGATTGAACATTCTTAAATAATCTTTAATTTCATTGATGTCTCCTTTAACAACCATATTAATCACACGGGATTGTTTATGGAAAGAGAGAACATCTAAATGACTGAATTCTTCTTTGTTTAATTCTTCTTTAAAAGCTAATTGTATTTTATGAATATGATCTTTAATATCATAGAGATCACCCGATGTTGTCATACATCCATTGTCTAAAATCCCAAAGCTATCACAAATATCTTCTAATTCTCTTAAATTATGAGATGAAATAATGACTGTCATATTTTCATCAATCATTTGATTTATAGCTTTTTTAAAAGCTAAACGCATAACAGGGTCTAAACCATCAAAAGCTTCATCTAATAATAAATATTTTGGTGCAATTGCAAGTGCTAAAGCAAACATTGCTTGTCTTTTCATTCCTTTTGAATAGTCTTTTAAAGGTTTATTTTGTGGTAAACGGAATAAATTGACATAATGTTGGTAGGTTTCTAAATTGAATTGTGGATAAAAAGTAAGATAGAAATCTTTCATTTCATCAATAGTAGCAAAGTGAAAATAGTATGGATCATCACTAATGAATAAAATATCTTTTTTAACATCAGGATTTTCATAAACATCTTTTCCATCAAATAAAATACTTCCTTCATCGCATTTAGAAATCCCATTTAATAAATAAAGTAAGGTTGATTTTCCAGCTCCATTAGGACCAATCAAACCAAAAATACTTCCTGAGGAAATTGTGACATTTAAATGATTTAAAACATTTTTATTTTCAAAAGATTTCATCACATCTTTAATTTCAATCATACCGTTTCCTCCTTATATACTTCTTCAATAATTTCTAATAATTTGTCTTTGGTAATTTGATGCTTTTTCATTTCATTGACACATCCTTTAAAATCATCTAATTTATCGTCTTTAATCAATTGATCAGTTTGATTATCAGCAATAAAACATCCTTTTCCTTTAATGGAATAAATATAACCTTGGTTCTCTAATTCTTGATAGGCCTTAGAAACAGTATTAGGATTAACGCCAATATCTGTTGCAAGAGATCTTACCGAAGGTAATTTATCATTAGGAAGTAAAATGCCAATAGAGATAAATTCTAAGATTTGTTTTTTGAGTTGTTCAAAAATAGGAACTTTACTTTGAATATCTATTATAAACATAGAGCCCTCCTAACTGTATTAGTGTCACTAGTACACTAATACAGTATAATACATTTAATGATTTGTCAATAAGGTAAAGAAAAAAAGAATTCAATCATTGAATTCTTTTTCGTGTTTTTTGAAAAAATCATAAAAATAGCGAACATTTTCTAATTTATACCAAGGGGTAACTTCGTATTCTCTTGCATCTAAATTATAAATTTTAGCGTTTAAAGTACCTAACATAAAAGGAGAGTGTGTCGCAATAATAAACTGACACCCTAAATAATGTGTTAGTTCATTAATTTCTTGAGCTAAAGCAACTTGATTTGCAGGAGATAAAGAAACTTCTGGTTCATCTAATAAATAAAGAGCATTTGGTAAAAGATATTCTTGAAAGAACTGTAAAGAGGTTTCACCATTGGAATACTTTTCTTGAGAAAAAATGATATTTTCAATACGTTGTTCTTTCTTTTTATTTAAAACACTTTGTGCTTTTTCTAAAGATAATCCTTCTTGCATATAATCATAAGTTAAACCATGTTCTAAAATAGCTTTTTGTTGTATTTTTTTAATTTCATATAAAATATCTTCACTTTTAATATAACGACTATTTTCAGGTAGTTGATAAAAAGGAATACCATCTTCATTGCTGCCTAAGCTATAGGCACATTCATTTTCAAATCTTTCACAATAATTTTCATAGTAAGCATTACTTGCAGGCATTTCTTTTCCTTTTATTTTTAATTTACCAGCAATGATGTTAAGAAGTGTGGATTTTCCACACCCGTTATTTCCATAAAAAATGGTAATAGGTGCAAAAGAAAAAGGCTCTATGTACTTATCTCTAAAGATATTATAGGGATAAATATTAGGATTTTTGAGTGTTTGATTGCTTAATTTAAAACTACTTAAATAGATCATAGAATAACCTCCTTTAATAATTTTATTTTATTGAACTTTCAATATAAAAACAATTGAGAAAGTTAATAAAAATTATTATTTTTGTTTAAACAACTAAAGAAAGAAGTTATATAATTATTGATAAATATTTTGTATAATATTTTAAAAAGAAGGGAAAGTTATGAAAAAATTATATTTAATAGGTGGCACGATGGGCGTTGGTAAAACAACAACGTGTCAGATTCTTAAAAGAAAATTAGATAAAAGTGTTTTTATAGATGGAGATTGGTGCTGGGATATGCATCCGTTCATGGTTAATGAAGAAACAAAAAAGTTAGTTTTAGAGAATATCTGCATGTTATTGAATAATGATTTAAAATGCAGTGTGTTTGATCATATTATTTTTTGTTGGGTCATGCATGAACAAAGTATTATTGATGATCTGCTTTCACACCTTGATTTAAAAGATGTAAAAGTGATATCTATTTCTTTAGTTTGTCAAAAAGAAGCTTTGGAAAAAAGAATTCAAAAAGATATCGATCAAGGAATTAGAAAACCAGATGTCCTTGCTCGTAGTGTAGAAAGATTAGAAATGTATCAAAAATTAAATACATATAAAATTGATGTTTCTAATAAAACAATTGAAGAAATTGTTAAAGAAATAATAAAAGTAGGTGATGAAAATGATTAGACATATTTTATTTTGGAATTATACAAAAGAAGTTAAAGAAAACCATTTAGAAAAAGAAACACTTCAAAAATTAAAAGAATCGGTTCAAACTTTAGAAGGAATTGAAGGCTTATTATGTGTGGAAATGGAAGAAAACTTGACTTCAGGTTATGATCTTGTTTTTTATAGTGAATTTGAAAATTTAGAGGCATTAAAGAATTTTCAAAATCATTCATTACATGAAGCACATAAAAAGCGTTGTAGGAATCTTGTTTGTGAGCGTTTATGTGGAGATATTGAAAGATGAAAACAGAACATATTGAAGTTGTAGATTATGATTCGAAGTGGGTAAATGATTTCAATCAAATTAAAGGGGAAATAGAAGAAGCTTTAAAAGATTTAGTGCTTGCTGTTGAACATGTAGGAAGCACTTCTGTTCCTTTACTAGCAGCTAAACCAATCATTGATTTAGATGTTGTCATTGATCGTAAAGATTTAAAAGAAGTGATTTTTCTTTTAGAAAAGCATGGTTATATTTATGAAGGTGATTTAGGTCTTAAAGATCGTGAAGCTTTTAGATATGAAGGAAAAGAGCATTTAAGAACACATCATCTTTATGTATGTCCACAAGATTCTAAAGAATTGAAACGACATCTTGCTTTTAGAAATTATTTAAGAAAACATCCAAATACTGTAAAAGAATACGGTAAAATTAAAAAAGAAGCAGCAAAGTTGTATCCAAATGATATTGAAAAATATTGTATGTATAAATCACAAATTATTGAAAAAATTTATAAGGAAATAGGTTTATAAAAATGAAAAAAAGTTATAAAGGATTTATGGCATGGCTGGTTTTATTTTGCGTAGGTGTGTTGGCGATTATTTTTATGGATATCAAGAATATAGATTTAGTAGGTTTGGTTTTAGGTAATTATATGTTTATAACTCTTGCCATTCTTACGGGCATGATTTATAAAAATGAGGCAATCTATTGGTATACAGGGATTTCTTATCAAGAAGCATGTGCGGTTACAAGCAAGCAAAGAAAAGAGTATGCGTATAAACATTTTATAAGATTTTTAATGGTTTGTTTAGGTTATTTTGTTTATTCAATTATTGCCTATTTTTTATCATTTTCATTTGGCATGAGTATCATTATTTGTTGTCTTTTAATGACAGTTTGCGCATTAAGTACGGTGTCAATTAAGTTATAGGAGTATTTTATGAGTTTTATTACAACGTATACAAAAAAATATTTTGATCCATTAAATGTTGATGAAAATTTATTAGATATTAAAGATATTGCACATGCACTTTCTTTAATATGTCGAGGAAATGGACATGTTCAATATTTTTATTCCGTAGCTCAACATAGTCTTGCTTGTGCTAAGGAAGCAAAGACAAGAGGATATAGTAAAGAAGTTATTTTAGGATGTTTGTTGCATGATGGAAGTGAAGTTTATTTAAGTGATGTTACAAGACCAATAAAAAAAGAACTTACTTATTATTTAGAAGTGGAAGATGTTTTACAAAATGTTATTTGGAAACATTTTATTCAAAGAGATTTAACAAAAGAAGAAACTAAATTAGTTTTTGAAATTGATGATGAAATGTTATCTTTGGAACTAAAAGAATTATTAAATGATGAAATCAATCGGAATTATTTAAAGTTGCAAAGAAAAGTTGATTTAAGTTTTGTAGCTTTTGAAATAATTGAAAATGAATTTATAGAATTTTATAAAGAGACGATGGAAATTTAAAATCGTCTTTTTCTTTACCCTTTCCTTATTTCTGTGCTAAAATTTGAGTATATATTTTTAAGGGGGACTCTTATATGGAACATGTTACATTTGATGAATTTTTTGATTTTGTAAAGAATGAAGATGCTGATTGGTATATTCCTGGCCTAAAAGAATATTTTGAAGGTTTAAATCAAGATGAAATTTATATACAAGACAATTTTTTGGGAAAACTTGTTTTTCAATTTAATAAATTTGAAAATAATTTAAAGAAAGCTGTTTTTGATAAGTTTATCTGTTATAAAAAAATGATGGATGAAAAAGAAAAAAGTAAACTTAAAAACAGTGCTAATGAAATAGCCAATGTTGATTTAGAAAGTGCTTATTCTTACAATGAACTTTTTGACAATGTTTCTCATAACAAATTATTAGAGGATATCAATAAATATAATAATTGTGGGGATGTTGATTCTGATTTTGGAATAAAATTAAGATTTAATGAAATACATGAAGAAGAAACTTTTAACCAAGGTTCTTTAGATATTATAGGAAGTGTTTCATTTAACTCATATAAAAGTGGAAAAGTCTTTGATTTTCCATTTACAATGACCATTGGTTTAGATTCAGACTCTTATTTTGAAAAAGAGGGGGATATCTATAAGATATATAAATTTAGGGAGTTCTATGCTTTTTCTAAAACCTATGGTACAGAAGATACAATACATTATAGATATAGAAAAAATGATTTTCCATTAGAAAAATATGGTACATATGGTGTACATGTTGATAGTGATATTCCTTTTGCCAGTGATAAGTATTCAATTTATATGTTTAGAAATGACTATGCCCCATTTAAATATGCTTTCCAATATGACTGTCTAACTCATTTAGTTAAATCTGAACTTGGGAAAGAGCTTTTAGAAAATGGTTCTAAAGAAGATTTATTAAGAATTCTATACAATAGGATAGCTTATGCTGTTGATGAAAGCCTTATGCCAGAATATGATTAAGATGGTATCTTTAAAACAATTGAAAATGAATTTATAGAGAAACGATGAGATGAATCATCGTTTTTTTACTTTTACTTAACATTTCTTTTCGTAAAAATGATAGTTGATTATCTTAAAAATAAGTATGCTTTTTCTAAACTAAAGAAAGGGAAATAAAAAAATGCCATCAACTTATGCACATTATCGATTTGGACAAGAAGTTTTAAAAGAACTACCAAACGATATTAAAAAAATAATTATAGAAAATAAAGAACTCTATGATATTGGACTACATGGTCCAGATCTCTTGTTTTATTATTTACCATTAAAAACCAATGAAATTAATTCAATAGGTTATAACATGCACGAAAAAGCAGGAAAAGAAGTCTTTGATACTTTTAGAAAAATGATGACTTCTAAAAAACAAATCAATCATTACCTAGCTTATTATTATGGATTTATTTGTCATTTTGCCTTAGATGCAACGTGTCACGGTTATATTGAAAAAAGGATTCATGAAAGTGGAGTATCACATGGAGAAATAGAAGTTGAATTTGATCGTTTTTTAATGATTGAAGATGGATTAACTCCTATTTCATATTATTTGACTTTTTGGGGTTATGCTGCATCAATTGTTACAATTATTGTTGCTTTTTTAGGACCGGTCTTAGGGACTGTAGCTGATACAAAAGGTTATAAAAAACCAATCTTTATAATCACTTTATTAATTGGTTGTATTGGATGTTTTTTACAAAAATCATTTCTTTAGAAAAATCAGGAGAATACTTTGGTTTAATGGATGTTTGTGGAAAAGGAGCTTCGTTTTTAGGAACAACAGTTGTTGGTGTTTTATCACAAACAACAGGTCAAATTAATCTTTCTCTAGGAGCTCTATCTATTTTCTTTATGTTAGGAATTGTATTTTTTAGAATGTCTGAAAAAAGAGAAGGTTAGTGAACTATAAGTTCAATGACAGCCTTCTTTTTTTATTTTAAAATAATAGTGGTGATAGAAATGAAGAAAAAATTAATAAATCCTTTAAAAATAGGAAAGAATTTAAAAAGATGTGTTGATCAAATGGGGTATAGAGTAAAAGATATTCAAGAGTATTTATGTTTAGAATGTCCTCAACCAATTTATCGTTGGTTTAAAGGAAGTACATATCCTTCAATTCATCATTTATATGCATTAAGTTGTTTATTTGGGGTAAGTATGAATGAATTAATTGAAGAAGATGAAAGAAAAGAATGGGGTTATTGTATTTATCAAATGAAAGAGGGGAAAATGACATTAGAAAATCAAGAAATTTTGTAAGCGTATTTCTTGCTTATTTTTTAGTATTCAAGTATGATATAGATACCCTATAGGGGTGGGAGGTGTTTGGATGAAAAAGAAATATGATGTCGTTGGGATGACATGTAGTGCTTGTTCAACTCATGTAGATAAAGCTGTAAGAGGGTTGGATGGTGTTGATGATGTCAATGTCAATTTATTACAAAACTCAATGACTGTTGAATTTGATGAAAATAAACTAAGTGAAAGTCAAATTTTTGAGGCCGTAGATAAAGCAGGTTATAAAGCTCAAAATATTGGTGAAAAACAGGTTTCGAATGTTCAAGAAAATGAAAATGAGCATAAAAAGAAGAATTTGATTTTATCATTTATTTTCTTGATTCCTTTATTTTATATCAGTATGGGACATATGATGAATTGGCCTTTACCAAGTATTCTCTTAGGTCATGAAAATATGATGATCTTTGTTTTAGTTCAATTGTGTTTGGTTGTTCCTATTATGTTTATTAATAGAGGATATTATATTCGAGGATTTAAAACTTTATTCAATCGTAGTCCAAATATGGATTCTTTGATTGCCTTAGGTTCTTCAGCAGCTTTTATTTATAGTTTATATGCAACATTTATGATGGCTTATTATCTAGGAAGAATGGATATGGATATGACCCATCATTATATGATGCAACTTTATTTTGAATCGGCAGGAATGATTTTAACATTAATTTCTTTAGGTAAATATTTAGAATCACGTTCTAAACAAAAAACGTCAGAAGCGATTGAAAAATTGATGAAGCTGATGCCTTCAACAGCTATTGTCTTAAAAGAAGGGAAAGAAGTTGAAGTGGCCATTGAAGATGTTCAAATTGGTGATGTTGTGATTGTTAAACCAGGTAACAATATTCCTTTGGATGGAAAAATCATTCAAGGACATGGTTCTATCAATGAAGCGATGATTACTGGAGAAAGCTTACCGGTCGATAAAACAGTTGGTGATCAAGTTATTGGTTCAACCAATAACTTAGATGGTTATATGCAAGTAGAAGTTAGTCATGCTTCAAATGATACAACGCTTTCTAAAATCATTCGTTTAGTAGAAGAAGCAGGCGCTTCTAAAGCACCAATTGCGAAACTTGCCGATAAGATCAGTGGTGTCTTTGTACCAACCGTTATTACAATTGCAATCATTACTTTCATTTTATGGTTGACCCTTGGAAATAAAGATTTCCACTTTGCCTTAAACTGTGCAATTTCAGTCCTTGTTATTTCTTGTCCATGTGCTTTAGGGCTTGCCACTCCTACAGCAATCATGGTTGGAACAGGGAAAGGGGCTAACTTAGGTATCTTAGTTAAATCAGCACAACACTTAGAAGAACTTTCTAAATGTGATACGATTGTTTTAGATAAGACGGGAACACTTACTGAAGGAAAACCTCAAGTTACAGAAGTTTATCCAATTGGTGTAAGTGAAAATGATTTATTGAAATATGCGGGTTCGATTGAACAATATTCTAAACATCCACTTGCCAAGGCGATTCATAGTTATGTCTTAGAACAAGGAATATCTATTGATTCATTAGATCATTTTGAAATGAAACAAGGATTAGGACTTGTGGGTAATTTAAAGGGAGAAATTCTTTTATCAGGAAATAGACGTTTGATGGAAGAAAATGATGTTGATCTTTCTTCGATTGAAGATCTCTATAAAGAATTATCATCTAAAGGAAAGACACCTTTATTTTATAGCTATGCCAGTCAACTTATTGGTTTAATCGTTGTTTCAGATGTCTTGAAACAAACAAGTAAACATGCCATTGATTGTTTAAAAGATATGAACATGAATATCTATATGTTGACAGGAGACAATCAATTGACAGCCAATGCGATTGCTGATGAATTAGGTATTGAAGCTATTGGAGAAGTCTTACCACAAGATAAAGAAAAACATGTAAGAGACTTACAAGAAAAAGGACATCGTGTCATCATGGTGGGTGATGGAATCAATGATGCACCTGCTCTTGTTAGAAGTGATGTTGGTATTGCGATGACTTCAGGTATTGATATTGCTATCGAATCTGCTGATATCGTTTTAATGAAAAATGATTTACAAGATGTTGTTGTGGCTTATGAACTTTCAAAAGCGACAATTAAAAATATTAAAGAAAACTTATTTTGGGCATTCTTCTATAATGTCATTGGTATTCCTGTTGCTGCAGGAGTGTTCTATTCTATCTTTGGCTGGTTGTTAGATCCAATGTATGGAGCAGCAGCAATGTCATTAAGTTCTGTCTTTGTTGTATCAAATGCACTTAGATTAAGATTCTTTAAACCAAAACATCAAATTATTCAAATACGAGAAAATAGGAAAAAGGAAGAAAAGAAAATGAAAAAAGTATTAGTAGAAGGAATGATGTGCGAACATTGTAAAGCACATGTAGAAAAAGCATTAAATGCTATTGATGGTATTCAAGCAACAGTTGATCTAGAAAAAAACTGTGCTTTTGTAGAAGGTGAAGTTGACGAAGCAACACTAAAACAAGCCATTGAAGAAGCTGGATATACTTATAAAGGAATTGAATAAGTATGATGGCCGATAAAAAACAGGTTACAAGACTTTTAAAAACCGCAAGAGGACAAATTGATGGTATCTTAAAAATGGTGGAAGAAGATCGCTATTGTATTGATATTTCACATCAAATCATGGCAAGTGAAGCTATTTTAAAAAGAGCCAACAAAGAAGTCTTAAAAGCTCATATGACACATTGTGTACATGATGCAGTCAATAGTAAAGATTGCGATCAAAAAATAGAAGAAATGATTAAAGTATTAGATAATTTATTGAAATAAGAAATCTTGAAAAAGGTTTCTTATTTTTTGTACAAAAAAGTATAATACCGGCTTATATAAGCCGGTATTTAGAAACTTGTGGGTTTATAATGTAGATAAAAGAATTTCTAATAAGGTAAATATTTTAATTGCAAGGCGTGAATGGTACAATAGTTAATATAAAATAAAAAAAGTTCCGAAGAACTTTTTTAATCACCTAAGTGATGTCAAATAATTGACGCTTTAGCATAAGCTTTATTTTAACTGTGTTGTGTTATTTTGAATAATCAAAACCTATTTGTTTTGACATAAATAGAATAACGCTTAAGAAAGGGGATGTCAATAGTGAAAAATAGAGAGAATATAAAATATTATATAGGTGTAGATATTGGTACTAATTCTGTAGGTTGGGCTGTTATTGATGAAAATGGAAATTTGTTGAAAAAAGGGAAGCATCATTTATGGGGATCACGTTTGTTTGATCAAGCTCAAACTGCCCAAAATCGTAGAAATTATCGTTCTTCACGTAGAAGATACAATAAGAGAAGACAAAGAATTGGATTATTGCGATTGATTATGAGTGATATGGTATTAGAAGTTGATCCATCTTTTTTCATTCGTTTAGAAAAAACAACTTTTTTGGATAAAGAGGATAAAAAAGCTATATTAAAAGATAATTATAAAATGAATTATAATTTATTTTGTGATGAAGATTATAATGACAAAAAATATTTTAAAGATTATCCAACAATCTATCATTTAAGAAAAAAATTATGTGAAAGTGATGAAAAAGCAGACCCAAGATTAATTTATTTAGCTTTACATCATATTGTCAAATATCGCGGGAATTTTTTATATGAAGGACAAGAGTTACATTTAGAACCATCTAATAAAGAAGAAGATTTAAAAATACTTTTTGATATCCTTGGTAAGAATAATGATACAGTTTATGATATTAGTGAAGAACAAATTCAATTTATATTAAAAACTGTTGTTGAAAATATTTCTAAAACAGCAAAAGTAGATGAATGCATGTCACAATTAAAATTAAATAGTGAAGATAAAAAAATAGTTAAAGAGTTTATGAGAGGATTGGTTGGAAATAAATTCAATGTAAGTAAGTTATATATGCATGAAGATTTACAATTTGATGATGAAGATTTGAAATTACAATTTTCAGACAAATCTTATGAAGAAAAAATAACTGAATATGAAAATGTATTAGAAGAAAAAATGGAATTTATTGATTTGATGCAACGATTTTACAGTTGGATTGAATTAAGTAAGATTGTTGGTTCTGATAGTCAACATGCTTCTATTTCTGGTGCAATGGTCAATATTTATGAAAGCCATAGAGAAGATTTGAGAACTTTAAAAGAAGTGATGTTAAAAATTGGAAAAAAAGAATATGATGAAATGTTTAAACCAACTTCAAAGAATGTTGTTAATTATTACAATTATGTTAATCCTGTAGCTTGTTCAGGGGATAAAACAGATGGTTTTTATAAATATGTAAAGAAAGCAATTGAAAAATCTGATGATTCAAGAAAAGATGAAATTCTTCAAAAGATTGCTAACGAAACTTATATGTTAAAACAAACAAGTAAAAATAATGCTTATATTCCTTACCAAATGCAAAAAGATGAACTTATAAAAATATTAGATCATCAAGAAAAATATTATCCTGTTTTAAAAGAAAATAGAGATAAAATTATTTCAATTCTAGAATTTAGAATACCTTATTACTATGGACCTTTAGATGGTAATAAACAATTTGGGTGGCTGATAAAGAAAAAAGGCAAGGAAAATGAAAGAATATTACCATGGAATCATCAAGAAATTGTTGATGTCCAAGAAACAGCAGCACAATTTATTAAAAAATTGACAAACTATTGTACATATTTGCCAATAGAAAAAGTAATGCCTCAAAAATCATTAACATGTTCTATGTATGAGGTGTTATCAGAAGTTAATAAAATAAGAATTGATGGAAAATTGTTGCCTATAGATACAAAGAATAGATTGATTGAGGACTTGTTTTTTAAAAGAAAAACTGTTAAAGAAAAAGATTTAATTAACTGGTTAAAACAAAATCAATTAACAGTTGGTGAAATAACAGGTTATCAAAAAGAAAAAGCATTTTCATCTTCTTTAGCACCATGGATTGATTTTAAAGAAATATTTGATGAAATAAATGATAGCAACTATGATTTAATTGAAAAAATTATAGAAGATATGACAATTTTTAATGAAGGAAGTATTTTAAAAGAAAGATTAAAAAAAGCTTATAATTTAGATCAAAATAAAGTCAAAAAAATTATGAAATTAAAATATTCTGGTTGGTCAAGGTTATCTAAAAAACTTATAAATGGTATTAGAGCTGATAATAAGTTTGGTTCAAGTGTTTCTATATTAGATGTAATGAAGGAAAGTCATATGGCTTTAATGGAAATCATCAATGATCAAGATTTAGGTTTTAAACAAATTATTGAAAAAGAAAATTTCAAAAACGAAACAGGTTCTTTTGAATATGAAGATATTGAAAATTTAGCAGGATCTCCAGCTCTTAAAAGAGGAATATGGCAAACATTACAAGTTATTGAAGAAATTAAAAATTATATGGGGCATGAGCCTAAAAATATCTACATAGAATTTGCTAGAGAAGAACAAGAAAAAGTTAGAACTACAACAAGAGTAAAAAAATTAAAATCAATATATAATGATATCAAAAATCAATTAGATGTTCATGGAAAAGAAGTATATTCTAATTTAAATAAGCAAGATGAAAAAAGTTCTATTGAAAAAAGATTATATTTATATTACACCCAATTAGGAAAATGTATGTATAGTGGTGAATCATTAGATATTGATAAATTATCAAATTACGAAATTGATCATATTTTTCCTAGAACACTTACGTCAGATGATAGCTTAGATAACTTGGTATTAGTTAAGAAAAAAGAAAATCAAAGAAAATTAGATGATTTAGTTTTACCTTTAGAAATAAGAAATAAAATGGAAGTTTTTTGGAAAAAACTATACGATAATGGATTAATAACACAAACAAAATATTATCGATTAATGAGGGATGAATTTAGACGAGATCAAATTGATAAATTCATTAATAGACAATTAGTAGAAACAAGACAAATTATTAAGCATGTTGCTAATATTATTGAAAATCATTATGAAGATACTAAAGTATTTACAGTAAGAGCTAATCTATCGCATGAATTTAGAGAAAAATACGGAATATATAAAAATAGGAACGTAAATGATTTTCATCACGCTCATGATGCTTATATTGCTTGTATTATTGGACGATATATACAAATAAGATTTCCAGGATTAGAAGCAAAATATGTTTATGGTCAATATATGCAAAATGTAAAGAAAACAAAAAACAATATTGATAAAGAAAATCATGGATTTATCATAAATAGTATGAAATATGAATGTATTGACGAAGATACAGGAGAAGTTATTTGGAATCCAGAGAGAATTTTAGATTACATTAAGTGTTTTAATTATAGAGATGTATATATAACTAAAAAATTAGATACGAATAATAGGGAACTTTTCAACGTGACTATTTTACCAAATGATAAGAATAGTGAAAAAGGAAAGACAAAAGCAACGATACCAGTAAATAAATTGCGTAGTAATGTACGTAAGTATGGAGGATTTAGTGGATTACAAAGTGATATTGTGGCTATTGAAGGAAAGAAAGGAAAGAAGATAGATCGAAGACTTATAAATCTTCCTATTTTATTGCGATATGTATCTATCGAGGATCAATGTAAATATATTATGGAAAATAATAAATACAGCGATGTTAAAATAATAAAGAAAATAAAGAAAAATCAACTAATTGAAATAGATGGTATATGTTATTATTTAAAATCAGCTGATGAACTAGATACAGCTTATCAATTGATTTTATCAAGAGATGATAATGAGATGATATATCGTATTGATAGAGCTATTCAAAATAATGATTTTAGTTATTTTGATAATAAAAAGGAAAATATTGATGAATTATATAGATTGATTTGCCATAAAATGATAGAAAATTATCCAAAATATAAGAAAAAGGTATACGAATTTATTAAAGAAAGAGAAGAAGAGTTTTTTGAATTAGATAATTCTCAAAAATGTATCGTTATTTTTGAAATGATTAGAGTTATGAAAAGGGGAGAACAATATATTAACATTCCATTTGAACCATATAATTTAAAAAATGATAGAAAAGGGAGACTTAATTGTCAATCAATATTGTTGGATAATACTTACTTTTATGATGTTTCTATAACAGGCATATATTCAAAAAAATACAAGTTATGACATGGAGAACAGTAGTTATAACAAATAAAGCAAAATTATCTTATAAAAATGATTACTTGATTGTAAGAAATGATGAAGTAAAATTAATTCATTTATCAGAAATTAATACTCTTATCATTGATACAACAGCTGCAACCATGACTTCCTACTTAATATCTGAAATGTTAAGTAGGAAGATTAAGATAATTATTTGTGATAAAAAAAGAAATCCACAAGGAGAAATAGTATCCTATTATGGAAGTCATAATACAAGTGAACAAATTTTTAAACAAATAAAATGGGATGATTATTGTAAAATTATTTGGACAAGAATAATTGAAGAAAAGATAATTAATCAAGCTAATTTTTTAAAAGAGTTAAATATTGAAAATTATCAGATGTTATATGACTATGTAGGTGATTTGGTTTTATTTGATGAAAGTAATAGAGAAGGTCATGTAGCAAAGGTTTATTTTAATAGTTTATTTGGAAAATCTTTTACTAGAGAAGATCAATGTGATATCAATTATGCATTAAATTATGGATATACGATATTATTATCTCAATTTAATAAAGAAATTGTTTCTCAAGGCTATTTAACACAGTTAGGTATTAAACATCACAATGTATATAATAGTTTTAATTTATCTTCGGATTTAATGGAGCCTTTTAGACCATTGGTAGATAAAATTGTTAAAGAGAATTTTAATGAAAGATTTGATGGTGGCATGAAAGTAAAATTAGTGGATGTGCTAAATCATAAGGTAAGAATAAAAGGAAAAGATCAATATGTTTCTAATGCTATTAGTATTTATGTAAAGAGTGTATTTAATGCTATAGATAAGAAAGATGTTGATTTGATAAATTTTTTTGAATATGAGTTATAGATATATGAGAATGATAGTGTTTTTTGATTTACCATCTGTTACTTATGTTGATCAAAAAGAATATAATAAATTTCATAAATTTTTAATAAAAAATGGATACATTATGATGCAAGAAAGTGTATATACAAAATTGGCATTGAACAATTCTATTGTAATAAGCGAAAGAGATAAATTAAAAAAGAATAAACCATCAAAAGGATTAGTTCAGTTATTGGTCATTACTGAAAAGCAATTTGCGCGTATTGAATATGTTGTAGGAGATAAGAAAACAGATGTTGAAGATACAGAAAGCAGGTTGATTATATTATGATTATGAAAATAATGGGATTTGATATAGAGGTTGATATTAATAAAGATAAGACAAATATATTGGTAATTGATGATCATAAATTATTTGGAAGTTTTTGTTACGATCTTAATAGAAAAGATACTGAAAAAATTGTTTTTATAGATAATGATAAGTTAGTAAACATAAAAGATATTATTATTTTTAATGATATATTAAGTTTTAATTTTAATGATAAAACTATTATTACTAAATTATATAATAAGTTATCTAAAAGTATAATATCGAATGTAGAGATTGATAATGAATTAAAAAAATATTTTATGAAGATTTCAAATGTTTTATATGATGAAATTGAATACTATAATGTTGATATTGATTTAAATGAAGAAATAGATTTAGTGAAATATTTTAAATTAGCAGGAATTGAGTTTGATAATAAATATAACAATCTAATCGATAAATTTATAGATATATTAGAAATATATTCAGAGCTATATGATCAAACAATGATATTTATTAATGTACTATCATATTTTTCAAATGAAGAAATTAGAGAAATATTAAAGTATATAACTTATAAAAAAATAAGTGTTTTATTTTTAGAAAATAGTTATAATAGGAGTGTGTATTTTGAAAATAAATATGTCATAGATGATGATTTCTATGATTATATCATTCATGATGACAAAAGTTAGTGTTGGCTTTTATAACTTTAAAACCTGATTTGAGGTTTTAGAAGTGTGTTATTTTGAATGATTACAAAACTAAAAGTAATTTTTCTAACATAGTGAATGTGTTTTAGAAGTGTGTTATTTTGAATGATTACAAAACATCGGCATTTAACTCAAGCCATCCATAGGCGTTTTAGAAGTGTGTTATTTTGAATGATTACAAAACTGGAACACTTGCGTTAGAAGGTAGTTTCTAGTTTTAGAAGTGTGTTATTTTGAATGATTACAAAACATTTATTAAAGAAGCACACTTAATCAAATAGTTTTAGAAGTGTGTTATTTTGAATGATTACAAAACTTTACAAAAAATGTATGATGATGTATCACAGTTTTAGAAGTGTGTTATTTTGAATGATTACAAAACCGATTATCAAACTGATAATATCCCATTGCGGTTTTAGAAGTGTGTTATTTTGAATGATTACAAAACTGGAACACTTGCGTTAGAAGGTAGTTTCTAGTTTTAGAAGTGTGTTATTTTGAATGATTACAAAACATTTATTAAAGAAGCACACTTAATCAAATAGTTTTAGAAGTGTGTTATTTTGAATGATTACAAAACTTAAGAGGTGAATTGTATGGCACTAAATAAGTTTTAGAAGTGTGTTATTTTGAATGATTACAAAACTTTAGCTACTGTTATTTCTTCATTTCTCGCGTTTTAGAAGTGTGTTATTTTGAATGATTACAAAACCGATTATCAAACTGATAATATCCCATTGCGGTTTTAGAAGTGTGTTATTTTGAATGATTACAAAACTCGATGTCGATATTGCAATGTCGAATGACAGTTTTAGAAGTGTGTTATTTTGAATGATTACAAAACTGATGCGGCGACATATTCAGTTACATTTACGTTTTAGAAGTGTGTTATTTTGGAATAAAAATATTTTAGCAAAAATCCATAGTTTTATAGCTGTGTTTATATTTTGAATAGTAATAAAAAATCCAGAGATTTCTTTATCTCTGGATTAAGTGTATTTAAATATAAATTTATAATATATAATAAAAATATTTACATAAAATAAAAAACAACCCGAAGGTTGTTGTTTATTAAATGGCGTCCACGAAGGGATTCGAACCCTCGACCCTCCGGGTATGAACCGAATGCTCTAGCCAGCTGAGCTATCCCGCCATAATATTGAAATTTATTAAATTAATTGGTGGAGCCAAGCGGGATCGAACCGCTGACCCCCTGCGTGCAAGGCAGGTGCTCTCCCAGCTGAGCTATGGCCCCAATTTTTATAAATGGTCGGGAAGACAGGATTTGAACCTGCGACCCCCTGGTCCCAAACCAGGTGCACTACCAAGCTGTGCTACTTCCCGAAAAAATGGCGCGCTAGGCAGGAATCGAACCCACAACCTCTTGATCCGTAGTCAAGCACTCTATCCAGTTGAGCTACTAGCGCATATCAATGGTGCCCAGGGCCGGAGTCGAACCGGCACGGATTTTAAGGTCCGCAGGATTTTAAGTCCTGTGCGTCTACCAATTTCGCCACCTGGGCATTCATTAATGGAGGTTCCTACCGGACTCGAACCGATGATGACAGAGTTGCAGTCTGTTGCCTTACCAACTTGGCCAAGGAACCACTTCTTTATTTTGTTTCGCGTCTCTTATCACGCTGCCCCATTATTATATGCTATAAAAAAATTTTTTGCAATAGTTTTTTATAATTTTTTACAATCTATTTTTTATGGATTTAAAATTTTATACGTATATTCATCATTTTTTTGATTTTATTTTTTTAAAAAAAATTCTATGAGAAAACTCTCATAGAACTTTTATTATTCACTTTTAGCATTAGAGGCTGCGATTTTTACTTTAGCCCAATAATTAGCCATTACCTTTCTTGTTTCAGCATTATAGTTAAAGACTTCATCATATTTATTTGTTCTAATTGGATTGTAAGCATTAATTCCTTTAAAGTCATTTTGCGCTAAATCGTTCATAACTTCCGTGTTTGGTGAAGTATACCCTACATAAGATGAATTACCATAAGCTGCTTCATAACTTGATACATAGTTAATAAATTCATGTGCTAAATCTACATTTTTAGAACTTTGTGGAATAACCATGCCATCACACCAAATATTTGTTCCTTTTTTTGGCATGTAATAACCAATATTTTCATTTTCAGACATAATATAGGTTGCATCCCCGGAATAAACAAGTCCTAAAGCTTTTCTTGCTTGTGCCATGTTATCAATAATTTCATCCGTTACAATTTCTGGTGACATCGTATTAACACACTCTAAAAGCCAATTATAAGCTTCTGCAAGCTCTTTTTCATTATCAGTATTCATAGAATAGCCAAGTGCTTTTAAAGCCATCATAAAGGAATCACGTTCCGAATCGTATAAATAAATGTCTCCTTTATATTTTTGATTCAAGAAAATATTAAAACCTTGTTCTTTTAAATCTTTTTCACTTACTTTTGTTTTATCATAAACGATTCCTACACTTCCCCAAAAATAAGGAACAGAATATTCATTATTCGGATCATAAGATAAATTTTTAACAGAATCATTAATATCTTCTAAGCAAGTGATTTTATCTTGATCTAATGGTTGAATAAGCTTTTCTTGTTTTAATCTTTCAATCATATAATCACTTGGAATTAAAACATCATAAGCTTCACCATTAGCTACTTTAATATACATTTGTTCATTCGAATCGAATAAATCCATAACTACTTTGCATCCCGTTTGTTTTTCAAAATTAGAAAGCAAATTTTCACCCGTATACTCCCCGGCATTATAGACATGTAAAGTTTGTCCTGCATATTTTTTAGTCGAAGAAGTTGTTTTTTGAACAAAAACTAGTCCCATACATACACATGCTGCAACAATTCCAGCAATAATTCTTGGTGCTTTATTTTTTTCTTTAAGTTCTGTCGTTTGAACTTTTCTTTTTTCTCTAATCACCGGAACAACATTGACAAGAATTAAAACAATCGTAATAAAAATAACAATTAAAGTTGAAATAGCATTAATACTAGGATTTACACGTTTTGACATTGTATAAACCATAATACTCAAGTTTTTAATTCCTTTTCCTGTAACAAAATAAGAAATAATAAAATCATCAAAAGACATTGTAAAAGCAATCAAAGCCCCTGAAACAATACCAGGCATGATTTGTGGTACGATTACTTTAATTAAAGCCATCCAAGGTGTACACCCTAAATCCATTGCAGCATCCGCTAAATTTGGATCTAGAGAGCGAATTTTAGGCATAACAGATAATATAACATAAGGAATGCAAAATGCGATATGTGCCAATAATAATGTTGCAAAACCTTTTTCAATATTAAAGGTAATAAAGAATAACATTAATCCAATCGCTGTAACGATTTCTGGATTCATCAAAGGAAAATCGTTGATTTGCATAATTAAATCATGCACGATTTTTTTTGATTTAGAAAGTCCAATTGCACTAATTGTCCCAACAATCGTAGAAACAACTGTCGCAATAATCGCTACTATAATTGTGACATATAAAGATTCCATCATTGAAGCATCCGCTAACATTTTTGAATACCATTGCATCGAAAAACCTGTAAAATGCGTTAATGACTTGCTTGAATTGAATGAAAAAACAATCATAAAGCCAATTGGTAAGTAGAAAAATAAGAGCATTAAAACCATTAAAATTTTTAATAAAGAATGTTTTTGTTTTTTCATACTTTTTTCTCCTTTCTATTACCAGAATTACGTTTTTCAACATATCTTACTAAATACATGATAGCCATCATTACAAAAGCCATAATAACAGAAATAGCAGATCCAAAATTCCATTCTCCTACAGTAATAAACTGATTTTCAATAACATTACCAATTAAGAAATATTGACCTCCACCCAATAATTTAGGAATGAAGAATGAACTTACTGCCGGTAAAAAGACAAGTGCTATTCCACTAATAACTCCTGGTATTGAAAGTGGAAAAGTAACTTTCCAAAAAGTTTGATAGCGATTTGCGCCTAAATCAGAACTTGCTTCTAATAACGATTTATCCATCTTAGATAAAGATGTATTGATTTGTAAAATCATAAAAGGAATAAAGTTATAAACCATTCCAAGTAAAACAGCACCTTCTGTATAAAGAAGTTGTGTTGATTTAAATCCTAATAAATTCAATAATGATTGTAAAATACCTCCATCAGATAAAATACCAATCCAAGCATATGTTCTTACAAGCATATTGATCCACATAGGAAGTGTAATTAATAAAATTAAAATATTTCTTGTTCGATCTTTACAACGTGAAATAAAATAAGCTACTGGATAACCAAGTAAAATGCAAATAATTGTTGTTTTTAAAGCAATTGAAAGTGATCTCCATAAAATAAGTAAGAAATCAGGGTCGGTAAAAAATTTCACAAAATTTTGTAAAGTAAAACTAAAGTTAACAACAGTGTTACCTCTATCAGTTATTGCATAAAAAGCAATAAGTAATACTGGTAAAAGTAGAATAATAATACTCCAAATAATATATGGAAGTGCTAACTGAGAAAATTTTTTCATCTAAAATCCCATCTTTTCCATTACATGAATATCTTCTACTTCAAAAGTCAATCCGACCTCTTGACCTTCTTCTACATAATCTGTTGTATGTACTTTTAATTCTCTACCTTCTGTAGAGAAAGTAACTTGATAGATTCCTTCTTGAATATTTTCAGGATCAAAATCATAATCTACATAAATATCCACTGCTTCATCTTCATTAGATAATTTCCAACCAATAGCATTGGCCCATGTCTTTAAATCTGTATCTAAAGCAACAGACTCCTTAATGTCATCAACTGTTTTAAAGAAGTTAAAAGCACTCACTGCTTCGTTTGCTTTTTCATTTCTTACATATTTTTGGTCAACAACAATGATTTTTCTTGTTGTAGATAAACCTGATGATGTTTGGAAAGTAACTGTATATTCTCCTAATTCCTCTTTTAAATCATGTTCAATTTTACTAATAGAAATATAAGAATCATCACTTTCTTTCCATGCTTGAGCATCTGCTCTAGCAATAATATCGTTATCATCTAAAGAAGCTACTTCTTCAATATCTACATAAAAATCATTTGCTGAAATTCTTTCATCACTATATTCACTTTCAACATCATGGTTTTTAATAACGTTCATGTTCACTTTAACGGTCGTTCCTGGAACAGTTTCTACCATTGCTTCATTCCAAACTCCCTTAAATAAAACACTTAAAACTTCTCCTGTGATTTTTCCTTGTTCTAAAGGCACTATATCAATATCTTCTGGCCTTAAAACAACATCAACTTTTTCATTTGGTTTAAAACCAAAATCAACACAATCAAAGATTTGATCATCAAATTTAACTTTATAATCTTCAATCATTACCCCTGAAATAACATTACTTTCACCAATGAAATTTGCAACATATTTATTAACAGGTTCATTGTATATTTCTTGAGGAGTCCCTACTTGTTGAATTTCTCCGCTTTTCATAATAACGATTTTATCAGACATTGTTAACGCTTCTTCTTGATCGTGTGTTACATAAATAAAAGTAATTCCTACTTCTTGTTGAATTCTTTTTAATTCATATTGCATTTCTTTTCTAAGTTTTAAATCTAAAGCACCTAATGGTTCATCTAATAATAAAACTTTTGGTTCATTTACTAAAGCTCTAGCAATGGCAATACGTTGTTGTTGCCCACCTGACAATGTTGTTACATTTTTATTTTCAAAACCTTCTAAACCAATAAGTTTTAACATTCTCATGACTTTTTGATCAATAACATCTTTTGACATCTTTTTTATTTTTAAGCCAAAAGCAATGTTATCGTAAACATTCATATGTGGAAATAATGCATACTTTTGAAAGACTGTATTTAATTCTCTTTTATAGGGTGGTAATTCCTTTATATCTTCATCATCAAAGATAACAACCCCTTCATCTGCTTCTAAAAAGCCACCTAAAATACGAAGTAACGTTGTTTTTCCACAACCACTTGGTCCAAGCAGTGTAACAAATTCATTTTCATAAATATCTAAGTTAATCCCTTTTAAAACAATTGTTCCATCAAATTCTTTAACAATGTTTCTAAATTTAATGAGTACCTTTTCTTCCATCATTTTTCTCCCCTTTTAAAATATTGGTGGTGTTGATACCCAAATCACTTTCGCTAGAGTATCATGTTTATTGACTATGTAATGTGGTAAATTTCCTTTTAAATAAAATGTTTCTCCCTTTTTTACCTCATATTCATCATCACCATTCATTAATGTAATTTTTCCATGAATAACATATCCAAATTCTTCACCATCATGTGGATCAATTTCCATTGAATTCTTTCCTTTTTTAAGTTCAATTAAAATAGGTTCCATTTCATTTTTTTGAGCATTTGGAATAATATAAGAAATTTTATAATCATCTTGTATATTTTCAAAAAAATCATCTTTACTAAAAACAATTTGTTCATCTTCATCTTCTGAAAAAAAATCTTTTAAATTTGTCCCTAATGCTTCTAAAATATTTTCTAATGTGGCAACACTTGGTGACGTTAAGTCCCTTTCTAACTGTGATAAAAAACCCTTTGTCAATTCACTACGATTAGCAAGTTCTTCTAACGTCAATTGATTTGATAAACGTATTCTTTTAATTTTTGCACCAATATCCATAAAACCTCCTGTTTATTTAAAAAAACTTTTTGTTTTATTTATTAAACAAGACTATTATACTAATAATTATGTTAAGTTCAATATCTTTTTAAACAAAAAGTTTAATATTTTAAACACGATACAAAAAAAAGAAATAGCCTAACGCTATTTCTCAAGATTTCTTCTTCTTTTAGAAGATTCAATAAACATTGCTTTCAAAGTATCTGCATCTTCTTCTTTAATAGCTTTTTTCAAAATGTCCAATTGATCTTCAAAACCTTGGATACTTTTCAAAAGATTATTTTTATTAGTAAAGAATAATTCAGTCCATAAATCCTCATTAATATTAGCAATACGTGTTAAATCACGATAAGAATCTCCAATATATTTACCTGTATCATATTTTTGATTATCACTATCAATCAATGAAACAGCAATAACATGTGGCAATTGAGATGTAAATGAAATAATCTCATCATGAGCCTGTGGTGACATGATTTTTACGGAATGAAATCCTAAATTAGAAACAAATTGTTCCATCATAGCAATGGCACTTTTACTATTTTCTTCATGTTGAATTAAAATATAATTAGCGCCTTGAAAAACTTCTTTACTTGCATAAAGATAACCTTTATTTTCTCTTCCTGCCATAGGATGCCCTGAAACAAATTCAACATCTTTATCTTTCAAAAGATCCATTGCTTCATTTAAAAAATGAGTTTTAACACCTACAGCATCCGTAATGATACTTCCCTTTTTAAATTCATGGTTTTTTATATAATCTAAAACTAATGATGGATATAAACAGATAATCGTCATATCCGATTTTTTGATGATTTCTCGACCATCTACAAACCCTTCTTTTATACATCCATCTGCTTTCGCTCTTGCAAGTGTTTCTTCATCTACATCAACACCATAAACTTCGTGTCCTTGACCTTTTAAAGCTTTTACAAAGCTTCCCCCAACAACACCAAGACCAACAACTGTTATAATCATATTTAATCCCTATTTTTATCTATACGCGGACAATATTTTTTTAAACATTCTAAAACATGTTGACTATTTTTTTGATTTGTCTTGTATAGATATTCATTTCCTTTCGCTCTAATTATTAAATGATATTTATTTTTATTTTCTATAATTTGAACTTTTTTGATACTTCTATATAATACTTTCTTCCCATTTATATTTAATTCATCTTTTTCAAAAATCAATACCGATTCATACGTTAAATAAGCAACAAGTGGTACAAGCCATGTCACCATAATTAATGGTGATGTCATTGAAACAACTTGAACAACATGAAGATATATCAATAAACAAGAAGTCATTAAAACAATATATGATAATATATACAAATAAATTTCATATCCTGTATAAATAACTTCTTTTGCTTTAAAAAGCGTTCTTCTTTTTCTAAAAGTAAGGATAATCAATGCATAACTTACAAGTAAGATCATAAAAGTAAACATTCCCATAAAAGCATCACTGTTTCCTAATGATACAATTCCTGTAAATAATGAAACAACCCCTAAAGCAGTTAAACAAACTAATTCAGCCATGATGTAATTGCCATCGAAAGTGCAGAAGATGCACCTAATAGAATAAACATAAATAAGAATCTAGAAATAAATGGAACTACTTTTATTTTTTCTTTATTAATTAAAAATCCTGTAAAAACGATCACTAAACTTGTAATAATTCCATGCCCTAAAACAAACGCGAAAGTTGCATTTAAATATTGCATCATAAATGGAATAATCAATAACGTTACAAGTAAAAAATCAACAAGAAAAACACATACTGTTTTAATATTTAATTGGACCCATTTAAAAGTAAAATTCTTTTTGAAGACATCTTTATTTGTTTCAACAATTTTCTCTTTTTGTGTAAATTCAAAACTTTTCTTTGTTCTTTCTACTTTTCTATCAAATCTTGCCATTTTTATTTTCTCTTTTCTTCTAACATTTTAATTTTAAAATCTAATAAATTTTTAGTAAGATCCACATAATAATTATGTGGGAACTCTAATCTAAATATTTCATCCCATAAGCGTGCTTTTTCTTGCATTGAATAATCTCTAATTTCTTTTACAGACAGTTCTTGATAAACAAATTTTCCATCTTCAAATATAGGAACTTGTAATTCTTCTACTGTATACGTATTAGCTTCAATTGTTTTAAATTTCCAAATATCAGATTGATGATAAATCGTTAAATCTTTTGTACAATCAATTTCTTCATCATAAAAAGCAATTAAATCCGCTATTGCTTTTCCAGTTTCATTTTCAAATAAACGATATACACGTTTATAACCTGGATTGGTAATCTTTTCAGTATTTTCTGAAATTTTAATTTTAGGAATAATTTGTCCATTTTTTTCAATAGCTACTAATTTATAAACTCCTCCAAATACTGGAGATGATTTTGATACAATTAAATTTTCTCCAACTCCAAATGAATCAAGTTGCGCTCCTTGGTTTAATAAAGAGCGAATCAAATATTCATCTAAGGAGTTTGAAGCCGAAATACTTACATATGTAAGACCCGCAACATCAAGCATTGCTCTTGCACGTTTTGATAAATATGAAATATCTCCACTATCCAAACGAATTCCTTTTAATTTTTTACCCATTGGTTCTAAAACTTCTTTGGCTATTTCAATGGCATGAGGTACTCCACTTTTTAAAGTATCATACGTATCAACCAATAAAACACAATCATCTGGATATGTAAGTGCATAAGCTTTAAAAGCTTCATATTCACTATCAAATGATTGCACAAAAGAATGTGCCATTGTTCCTACTACAGGAATATCAAACATCTCACCTGCTGAAACTGTAGCTGTTCCTGCTACCCCTCCAATATAAGCTGCACGAGCTCCATAAGTTGCACTATCATATCCTTGAGCACGTCTTGCTCCAAATTCCATAACGGGTCTTCCTTTGGCTTCTTGAACAACACGATGTGCTTTAGTAGCAATTAAAGATTGATGATTAACTGTTACTAATAACATCGTTTCGATAATTTGTGCTTCGATAAATTTAGCTTTTACAGTAATCAATGGTTCATTAGGAAAGACTGGTGTACCTTCTTTCATTGCATAAATAGAACCTGTAAATTTAAAATCTAATAAATAATCTAAAAAGTCTTCATCAAATTTTTGAAGTGAACGGAGATATTCAATATCTCCTTCACTAAAATGTAAATTCTTTATACATTCAATTAATTGTTGTAATCCTGCAAAAACTGCGAACCCTCCATTATCTGGGTTTTTTCTATAAAACATATCAAAATAAACAAGTTGATCTTTATTTCCTTGTTTAAAATAATTATATGCCATTGTCAACTCATATAAATCCATTACAAGAGTTAGATTTCTTTCACTTCCTGCATGTTTATTCATAAAATTCTCCTTCATTGTTATTTTTACGAATATAATAAGCTTTTTTTTAAGAAAAATCTAGTCCATTAAAAATATAATTCATAAGAATCTCTTGATTGTACCATTGGCATTGGTCCTTGAGGAATAAAAGGAATATATAATTGTTGATCTGGGTAAATCATCATTTGTTGATCAAGTTTATTCATACAAGCGATCCATTCTATTTTAGTATTAAAATTTCTTGCTATCCGATAAACATTATCTCCCGGTCTTACTGTATAGAGATAGATATCACCTACTCTACGGGGATGAATGACTCTTTCATATTCTTCATCAAACATATTTTGCCTCCTTCATTTTAAAATATGTTTTAAAATAAAAAATGTCTAGGCAAAAAAATAGATAGCATTTGCTATCTATCTGGCTAATTTTTTCAACGCATCCTTTGCAGCCTTTTGTTCTGCTCTTTTTTTACTAGAACCTTTTCCAGTTCCTAGGGTCATATCATCCATCATGACTGCCACTTCAAATTCAGGTGCATTCGCTGGACCTGTTGTTGAAAGTAATGAATATGTGACTGTCTTTCTTTGATCCGCTTGAATCAATTCTTGTAATTTTGTTTTAAAATCTGTGATATCATCATAGTTGACATCTTCAACATGTTTATAGATTGTCATATCTAATATTTTTAAAACATATTCGATACCACAATCTTCGCTTATTGCCCCAATAAAGGCTTCAAAAATATCAGCTAAAACACTATTACGATCTCTACCTCCATTATGTTCTTCACCTGCACCTAAGAAAATTTGTGCACCTAATCCTAATTCACGAGAAAAACGAGCAAGTGATTCTTCTCTTACTAGTTTAGAACGTAAAAGTGTCAATTCTCCTTCTGGCTTTTCAGGATATTTTTCATAAATAAACTTTGATACATAATATTGTAAAACTGAATCACCTAAAAATTCTAATCGTTCGTAATTTTTTCCTTTGTTTTCATTTGTATAAGAAGGATGTGTAAAAGCTTCTTTAAATAAATGAATATCTTTATAAGGAATGCCCATTACTTCTAAAAACTTACCTAATTCCACTTTCATCTAGACCTACTTTCATTTTTTCTACTACATTTACTTCAACCATTTCAAAAGCTAAATTCATTGCACTTTCAAAAGCTTTCGCGTCACTTGCACCATGTGCTTTAACAACTGGTTTTACAAATCCCATCATCAAGGCACCACCTACACCTGCAGGATCAAATTTTGTTTTTAATCCTTTTAAAACTGGTTTAGAAATAACTGCCCCTAATTTATTACGTGTTGATGCCATAAAACCATCTTTTAATGCAGACATCATAGATAATGCAACACCTTCAATTGTTTTTAATGTAACATTTCCTGTAAATCCATCCGTTACAATGACATCCACATCACCTCTTAAGATTTCTTTTCCTTCAATGTTTCCAACAAAATCAATTTGTTCAAGTGTACTCAAAGATTGATATGTTTCTTTATGGATCTCATCACCTTTATGTTCTTCACTTCCAATATTTAACAGGGCAACTTTAGGTTTTTGAATATGTCTAACATTTTTAGCATAAACATTTCCCATAATTGCAAACTGAACGAGTTGATCTACTGTATTTTCAGCATTTGCCCCTACATCTAACATGCAAACACCTTTATCATTTAAAGTGGGAATTGTTGCCATTAAACATGATTTTTCAATTCCTTTAATACGTTTTAAAAACAACATTGCACATGCATAATAGGCTCCTGTATTTCCACAAGATAATACAGCATCAACTTCGTTATTTCTTGCTAACATCATAGCTTTTACTAAGCTCGATTCTTTTTTTCTACGAATTGCTAAAATATTTTCTGTCATTTCAAAGATTTCTCTAGCATCTATTAAAGTTACTTGAGGATGATCTTTCAATGCTTCTAATTCTTCAATTTTTCCTACAACATAAAGCTCATCTGTTTTATTTTTATTTAAAAATGATTGGCAGGCTTCTACAACAATAGAGCTACCTAAATCACCACTCATGGCGTCTATCGCTAATTTCATGTTCTCACCTCTTTTAGCATTATAACACATTAATCAATATATTCATTATTCTTTATTAAATTGTTTTTTATTTCTGATAACAATTTTATAATTTTTTCATCATCTTGATGTTGATTCATCGCTTCAAAAGCATCTTTTCTTGTAATTTCTAAAATATGATAATCTTTAAAAATATCTCCTATCATAAAAGTTGGTAAACCACTTTGCTTTTGACCCAACAAATCTCCAGGTCCTCTTATTTTTAAATCATATTCAGAGACTTCAAATCCATCATGATGATTTTCTAAAAATTCTAATCTTTCCTTTTGTTCAGAATGTGTTGCCTCTGATAAAAGATAACAATATCCTTGTTCCTTTGATCTTCCTACTCTTCCTCTCAATTGATGAAGTTGAGATAAACCAAATCTTTCTGCATTATAAATAACCATCATATTTGCATTACTTACATCAACTCCCACTTCGATTACTGTTGTTGAAACAAGAATCTGTATTTTATTTTCTTTAAATGCATTCATGATTTTATTTTTTTCTTCATCACTCATTTGTCCATGAACTAATCCAACTTCGTATTGTCCTTTGAAATATTGTGCCATTGCTTTTGAAATATCACTTGCATTTCTTCCAGTGATTGCTTCACTTTCATTTACAAGAGGACAGACAACATAGCATTGTCCTCCCTTTAAAAGATAATCTTTCAAATCTTTTAATATAGGCTTCATTGATGTTTCTTTAATAAACTTTGTAATAACTTTTTTTCTCCCGTTAGGAAGTGTTTTAATCGTTGAAACATCCATATCTCCATATAAAGAAATAGCAAGTGTTCTAGGAATCGGTGTTGCTGTCATTACTAAAAAGTCAACTTTATTTCCTTTGTCTTTTAACGCTTTTCTTTGTTCAACACCAAAGCGATGCTGTTCATCAGTAATAACCAGACCTAATTGATTATATTGTACTTTTTCTTGAAATAAAGCATGTGTTCCAATAATAATATCAATTTGTCCATTTTCTAATTGCTGATAGATTTCATTTTTTTCTTTTTGTGAAAGATGACCTGTAAGTAATGCGATATTTATTTTATATTTTTTAAACATTTTTTTTAAAGACTGATAATGCTGAAGCGCTAGTATTTCTGTTGGTGCCATCATAGCTCCTTGATAACCTGCTAAATAATTAGCATATAAACTAATTGCTGCAACAACTGTCTTTCCACTACCAACATCACCTTGAACAAAGCGATACATTAATTTTTGACTTGTTAAATCTATTAATATATCATCAACGACTTTTTGTTGGTCATCTGTTAATTGAAAAGGGAGCTTTTCAATAAAGTGAGTCACTTTTTCTTTGTCTATTAATTTTGAGATACCTATATTTTGTGTGCGATTTTGTTTTATATATTGCATTGTCATTTGAAATTTAAAAAATTCTTCATATTTTAAGTATCTAAGTGCACTAATAACATCACTGCGTGTTTGCGGTTGATGTATTTTAAACAAAGCGTTTTCTTTATCTATCAAATGATATTTTTGACATAAATATAAAGGAATAGTATTAGCAATATGTCCTTTATAAAAATTAAGTGCTTTATTGACATAACCCTGAAAACTTTTTTGAGTGAGTCCTTCTTTTAAAGAATATACTGGTGTTATTCCAGAAATTTCTGTTAAGCTCTTTAGTTTTAAGTCACTAGCTGTAATTGCTTTTTTAGAAGCACTGTATTTACCAGTAATAGTAAGCATCATTCCTACTTGCATATTTTTTTTCAAAAAATGACGATTAAATATCGTAATTGTTAATGGCTCTTCATGATAATTAACATGAAAAGTCAATCTTGAAAGTCTTCCTTTATAAAAGATTTTAGGTTCATCAATAAGCTGTGCTTCAATAATGACCTTCGATTCATCATGTAATGGTGTTTCTAACATTTCTTCAAAGCGATAAGGATAATGTTGTACTAAATCTTTTACAGTATAAATAGATAATTCATTTAACTGTTCTATTTTATTTTTATTTATTTTTAAAACTTTTAAATCGTACTCCATACACTCACCTACGCAAACATGATAATTAAAACAACTAAAACGGCAATACTGATAATAATTGAAAGTGAGCTCGAAATAGCTGGTGCATCACGATGATAACCAATATTTTTTGAAAAAACAGCTGAAACAGTTGTAATAGGCGCAGCCATTGCTAAAACAACAATTTTTTTAGCAAGCATTGGAATTGGAACAATAAAATAAACAATACTCATTAAGATAGCACCAAAAAGCACACGAATCAAAAGTGTTTTTAAAACTATTTTCATTTCCGAAGGATTTATTTTAACTTCTAATAAAAGTCCAATCATAAACATCGCTAAAAATCCATTTCCTGCTCCTATAAAAGAAGCCACTGATAAAATTGGTTGAGGTATTGAAATTTTAAAAAGTGCTAAAACAAAAATTAAAAGATATACATCAAATGGAATTGATGAAAATAATTTTTTGATTACTGTTTTAGGAGTCAATTTTTGATTACTGCTTGCTACACTTCCTGCTAATGCATAACTTCCTCCTAAACACATAATTGAATTCCCTACATCAAACATGCATAAATAAGCAACTCCCATGCCTGGGAAAAAGCTTTGTACAAACGGCATAACAAAGTTTCCTATATTATATCCAGAGCAATTGATCATATAATATCCTTTTAAAATGTTTTCCTCTTTTCTTGAAAGTATAAAAGAAATGAAAAGCATGATAATATTTGATGCTAATCCTATTAATAATAAAATAATCATTGATTGATCAATTGTTACGCCACTTGCATTTGTAAGTAAAGCACAAGGTAATGTTACATTCATAATAATTGTTGCAATTGTTAAACCATCTCTTTTTTCTAAAACATGCACTTGTTTTAAAATAAACGCTATTATAATTACAAAAACAAAACCTGCTGCCTTGATCATAATTTCAGCCATTTTGATTCCTCCTGAATTTTATTATAGCAAAAAAAAACATCGCTTAGGATGTTTATTTTTTAATTAAATCTAATGCTTGATTTAAAACAGCATCTCCGTTCATACTTGCAAAATCACCATCATTAATTAAAGCGCATGGAATAACCCCATGAACCATTTCTTCAATTTTAGATAATTCTGAAGCAGATTGTGGCGCTAATAAAACACAATCAGCATCTGCCCATGATAAACCTACAGATTTAGATCCAACTGCCCAACACATTACTTTAATATCTTTTTGTTTAGCAGATTCTTTCACTGCATTTACTAATTTGTTTGTTGTAACCCCTGATACACAACATAATAAAATCTTATACATATTATACTACCTCTCTTTTTAATAATAAATTACTGACATAATTATATTCTTTTTTAATTTTTTTTCTATAAAAATACAAATTTCTTTTTTCAAATTTTGAAAATCTATTTACGTAATACTGCGGTTTTGGGGCGATTTGTTACTAATTTGTTACTAAACAAGTACGTTTTAGTGATAAAATTCATTGAAAAAATAGAAATTCCTATCCTTATTAATATATACATATATACAAAAAAACAACCCTAGCTAAAAAGCTAGGGTATTTAAATGTAAAATATTCAATTGTTTCTTGACGTCGAATGATTTAACTAAAATAATTCAGTTATAATACAAATATTTTACATTTTGATTATACAATAAATTAAACTTTTCTTAAATAGTCTCCACATAACCATCCGCTAGGAGTTCTTGCCCAACCATTTTTCCATTCGTAAACAGTTACACGTGTTCCCTTTTCAAGACATCCATCCTTATCTTTATCATGTTTTTGGCCATCTTTTGTTAATTCATCATGTCTTTTTCTACGATAACCAGTTCCTGGTCCTGTTCTTACTGATAGATCGCTTGCTGTTACTTCATATGTTCCTGTTACTTTTTCATTTGAAGTAGGTTTAGCGGTAGAAGTTTGAGAAGGTGCAGGTGCTGTAGCAACAGTTCCATTTACAATTGCACCAAATGGAAAATTAGTTCCTGGACAATTAGTAGAACATACATCTTTATGTTTTTGAACTTTAGAAATTCCGTATTTATTTTTTAAGTAAGTTACTAATTCTCTACCTGCATTGATTTGAGTTTGTGACATTGTTTCTGTCATGTAGCTTCCTTCAAAGCAAATTCCAATTGAATCACTATTTGAACCTTTAGCATGTGATCCAATAACATTTTCAGGTCTACCACGATAAATAGACCCATCTTTTCTAACAAAGAAATGATAGCCGATACCTGCCCAGCCATTTGCTAAATGCCAGCTATGAATATCATCTGCAGTACATGATTTTGATTCAGCGTGGTGTAAAATAATTCTCTTTGTTGAAGTTCTATTTTTTAAACTACCATTCCAGTTATATGTTTTTTCAATAATATTCATTTTTTATTTCCTCCTTAATTTTCTTCTGCAAAAATCCAATCATTTGATAACATGTCACTTTGACTTGCTAACCATCCTAGCTGTACACCGCTTGTGCCATGGAAAGCAATTGCTTTGTTACCCATATCTACATGATCTACATTAATTACTTCATCATTAGGTGTTTTAAAAGATACATTTGTAGCAAGTTCAATATACTGTTCTTTACCGTTCCATCCCTTGCGCTTTACTTTTAAGCCACGTTTTAGATACTTGATTGCTTCATCAAATCCAAAAGTAGCAAACCCGCCTAATTCAGGACAGTTTTCTTCATTGGCAACCATCCAATCATTACTACAAATATTTAAAGTTGTATATTCAACTCTAACTGTTTCTCTAATATCTAATTCTTTGCCTTCTTTTGTGTGCATGATGATTGTTTCTTTTTCATTGTCATAAAACCAATAGCCACCCCAAGAAGGCAATTTTATTTTCATTCCTTGTTTCATTAATTCTAAAGCTTTTTTAAATTCCATAATTATTCTCCTAATTTAATACATTTATTTTCAAATTTCTTATAAGCATCAAAGTATAATTCTTGCTTATTGCCATTGTAGGTTAATTCATAATACATTCCATCATCTAATGTTGTACCTAATAACGCCTTGTGATTTTGTAATGTTTTAGCATACCAAACAACGTAAACTTCAAAATCAGGTTGTTCCTTACTTTTATCCAAATGATCTTCTGTATATTCTTTTACTTCTTCTTTACATAATTCAATAAATTCTTTTGACCCCATTTTTATAATCTCCTTTGTTCATAATTTCGTTTTTCTACCTTTTTAAAACCGTTTAACAACCATTTTTCGCAATTTTTGGTTGTTATTTAAAATAAAAGAGTAGCCATTTAGACTACTCTATTTCTTTTAGATCTTCTTCATTGTTTAACTGTTCTAACGCAGTTTTGATTTTATTTGGAATTGGAACACCTAGATTAGAAATGTTTTCTAATAGGCTAATTCCTTCATTCGCAATATAGAAATACGCTACAAGCGTTCTAAATACCCAAGTGCCACCATTTCCAAGCATACGATCTAATTCCACTCCTACAATAAGAACGGCTAGAATCATGCATTTTTTAATTAATCCTCTAAAGCCGACCTCACTATTAAGTGTTTTAATTACATAAGCATAAATTACACCTGTCACATAATCTAATACCATGAATGTAATTAAAATCTTTAAAGCTAAATCCCAGCCACCAAATAGATACGTAAAAAAAGTAGCTAAGATAGCTACTGCTGTGTTGAATACTTTTTCCATATTATTCATTTTCCTCACCTTCTACTTAAGAAATACAACACTGTATCCCTTTTCTAAGCCAACAAATGTATCATTAATTGTATTAACAGTTAACATTGTATTTGCTCCAGTATAACTATCATTTTGTTGTTCATCTTTAACAACTACTCTAAATAATATATAATCTCCTGCTTTTAAATTCTTTGTATCAGTAATATAGAATTTATTAACTTGTACATCATTAAATGTTTTTTCACTTACATCTAATGTATATACGTTTGTTTTGTTATCCATATTTTGTCTCCTTTTTTTAAATTGTTTTGATAAATTTGAGAGTTGCGTAATCAATTACTATACATGTTAATCAAAATCATGATAAACGTTTTTTGTATAATACAAAATGGCAGTAACACTATATCCACTCCAGTCCGAACTGTTGTTGATTATTTGAATGCTATTTCCATTTACTCTTGCAAACATATCATAGAATGTGCCCGATGTGACACTAGAATAATAAACAACTGGCAATCTATAAAGACCATCGTCTCCTTGAACAAATACATCATAATCAACAAATTCACTTAAATTAATGATATCATGCTTGATATTTGACGTTTCAGCTTTAGATAGTACCCCTGTTGCTTTTATAACTTTTGTATATATTTTTTTACCATCAATCCAATATTCACCCGTAAACTGTTCTTCAGTAGAATACTTAAAATAAACATCCTTTTTTCTCAAGAACATATTCTTTGGTGGTTTTAGAAATTTCATACACAATCACCACTTGGCCCACTAATTAAATTAGCGCACCTTCTTTCTTCTTTGGAAATGCAATATCTAATAGTAAATATCGCACCCCCGAAGTCTTTTTTGATTTTATACATAATTTTTTTCCTCCTAATCATCATAATTATCAGTTACTCCAAACATATACAACTGTTCTCCATCAGTATTACAAAATCCATACCCTATATTGATGAAACCATCATATTTAGCTACAGTTCCTAAACCTAAAGCGCTTTTGTTTTTGGAAATATTAAAAGGTATTTTAGCAACTGTGATTGTTGCTGTGATACTTGCGCTATTGCCTACAGTATCAGTTATAGTACATATAACATCATATGTTTCGTTTAACGAGTATCCACTAAATACATAATTTCCTTCACTTGAAAAGCTTGTACTTTTAGAAATGTTATTTATTTTAATAGCTTTGCTTGCTATTGAATTGCCAGTTATTGCTGAATACGTAAATACTGGTTTGACACAAATATATGTGCCACCGGATACATCCTTTGTACCACTTGAATTACTTCTGAATGCCTCCATAGAAATAGTTGGATAGGAATACCCAGTAACATTGATTGTTTTTGTTGTAGAAGCTGTAAACCCTCTACTGTCAGTAACTGTGACTGTATATTTTAAGCTTCCACTATCCCTGATATTTGAAGTTTGACACGTATTTTTACTTCCTGCATAGCTAAAGTTATTGCCACTAACCGCATAATTGGTAATTGTTGCTCCATATTTAGCTGTTGCTGAAATAGTAAATTTAATATTGGATCTATTTTGTAAACATAGACTTCCAAAGGGATCAATAATACTTGTTACAACACTATTTATAGTTGGTTCAGCATTTGTCATCTGATATGTTCTATCGTGATAACTTGCCCAGGAACAGTTATTTGAATATAGTCCTATACGAATAGTACATGTTTTTCCTTTACATGCTTCTCTTAACTGTTTTCTTTCATCATTAGTAAGTTCCCATGTAAACGTACCACTCGTACCACTTAATGTCCTTTTAGCATAATGTTCTCCATTAGGATTAGGCTCTAGCCAACATTCCATATTGAAATTACCTGGATTACTGTATTTGAACCAAGGATTATCAGTATCTTTGAAAGTTGTTGGTGAATCGATTATATTGGCTTGTCGAGGAATAGTGGTTAATGTATGTGTATATCCATTTTCACTTGAACTGAATCTATCATGACTGATCCAACCACTTACACCGATTGACTTTGAACCATCACTATTATGTCCTACAGTTACATCCCAAGTTCCTAATCGAATTGCACTGGAAGTAATTTTTTGGCCAGTACCTATTCCAACACTATATACTGTTCCATTTATACGAGCATATACTGTACCATTACCATATGTTGTATATCCTGTATTTGTACGCCATACATCAATCCAAACACGAACAACTGATGTATTAGAATTGATGTCATATGACAATTCTTGCGAATTAACACTGTAATTTATATATTTATTAGTGGTTCCAAATGTTGCCATATATTACCTCCTACAAAATTAACAATCCTAAATCTTCATCATAAATAATTTGAAAAGTACCTAGATTGATTTGTTTCATTACAACTGCTTTAGAAATGTTTAATTGCTGATTTGAAAGATAAGCTATTCTTTTATCATTTTCATAAAAGCCAAGTTCAGTATTAGATAGCCTTACATCAAATGGACTATTACTAGATCCTAATTTTAATACTCCACTTTCAAATTTTGCCCATTGAGAAATTTCTTCTTTAGTAGCAACTCCTGTTAGCTTATCAGTAATAGAATTAATATTATTAGTAACTAACTGAATTGAACTGGCATTTTGAATAATTTGAGAACTAAGACTATTGATAGATGTTGTATTATTAGTAGTTGTTGTTTGCAGTTCTTCTACTAATGATGTTAATGAGTTTTTTAATTGAGTTATCGCTGAATTATATTCAACTGATATTTCTTGTCTCATATTGTTCATATCATCAGCATAATCGTTAACAATCTCCCAAGTACCACTTGAACTGTCATATCTTTTTAAAGTTTGTGTAGTTGTATCAAACCACAACTTTGTATGATCACTGGGTGCAGTTGCACTTCTAATACTTGCATCTTCTCCATCATCAATTCTAATCAAAGTCAGAATTGCACTAGATTTAACTGCCATATATTATCCCTCTAATTGTGCAGTATATGTTGCTTTGTTTGTTACATCCCCTGCACTAACCGTGAATGTTTGACCAGTTCCAACGGCAGTTGTACCAGCATCTTTGTACCATTTAATAGTTCCTAATGCTGTAATAGCAGCGCTAGTTAATTCTGTAGCACCTTTATACACATGAGCCGTTAAAGTTGTGGCGATTGCAGTATTCTTAAATACATTTCCATTAGACGAAGTAATATTCATATAGATTGCATCATCACCTTTAGCACCTGTTTCCCCTTTATCTCCTTTATCACCTTTTGCCCCGTTAGCACCATTTTTAGATACAGTATAGCTAACAGCTGTCTTACTGTCGCTGTAAGTCACTGTTACTCTTGTCCAAATATATTGCCCAGCAGTTGCTGTTGGTGGAGTTGTAGACCATCCACTAGTTGGTGTTGTTGTTCCACTTGTTGATTGAACGTATTCAGTAACTGTTTTAGATACTGTAGGTGATGAACCATTAGCACCTTGTCTAGCGACTGAATAAGATACTGTAGAAGTACCATCACTATAAGTTACTGTTGTTTTTGTCCATAAGTAGTTTCCTGCGCTAACTGATGGAATAGTATCTTGCCATCCACTAGTTGGTGTTGTTGTACCACTTGAAGAACCGACATATTGAATTGATTTAGATGAGATTTTAACACTTGTACCTTGAATTCCTTGATTTCCTTTAAAAGCAATAGAATAAGAAAATACTTTGTTAATAGTTACTTCATTTACCGTTCCCTCATTAACAGTTACTGGTATAGTGAAACTACCTGTTTTTGTTAATGCACTGGTTGCAGTAATTGTGATAGTAGGCATTGGAGTCTTTCCATCACTAACAGCACTAATACCTGTTGGGCATGTAATTGTACCTATTTTAGCGGGGACTGTTTCAGAACCTTGCAAAGCCATTACTTGTGTGCTTGTTGTTTGAGTTCCATTAACAGCAGTAGTAGTTCCTAAAAATGTATAGTTATCATTTGTTAATATGACGGTATATCCATCCGTCATATCTAATAAATCTACTTGATTACTAGCTTTAATTGCCATTTCTATTCCTCCAAATTTAACTCACAGTTGAAAACTGCTTTTTTATTAATATTTTGCGGACTTATAGTAAAAATAAATCCTTTGTCATTTAATCTTGAATCATCAAGCTCTATAGGTGAAAATTCCTTTTCTCCTAGTTTTTTTACGCTCCATTGTAAATAAGCGCTTTTACCAAATCTTTTTTCTAATTGTTCAGCCGATTCAATTCTTTCGGCTCCAATATAAATATGAACAGTCAATATAGTTGCAATATCACTGTTTTTAAATGTATTTCCATTTGATGATTCAATATATAGAGTTATTGCATCATCACCATAGCTTCCCATAATAAGTGGTTCGCTTGTTTTTGATGAACCGTCAGTATAATTTGTTACCGAATAAGTCCATAGATATTTATTGTTTGAGCTTATAGCTTGAATTGAAGTAGTCCAACCTTCACTATCCACTCTTACATCTTTGCTTTTATTCGTTGCTAAATAATAGGTTGTGATATTTCTAATTCCTACACCTTGTTCAGCCAACGAAAAAGCTACATACATTCTAATTGAGGTACTTCTATATGATACGTCACATATATAAGTCACATTAGGTGTTTTGTTGGTCATGATATTTTTATTAACTGATAAAATACCATCTTTTACGATCTCATAACTACTGTCTATGTCGACTTCCTTACTATTGATTATTTTTTTATAACCAATCGTACAATTACTTAATTCTATAATTACATTACCGTCCATAATACAAGGTGTAATGATTGTTGGTGTAATGGTCCAATCAGGAATGTAAGTTCCATTATCATTTAATTTTTGAGTTAATGTAGTATTAGTAACGTCTAGAAAACTATTTCCTAAATGAACTGCATCACTTTCATCAACTATTGTTGTGTATCCTGTATCAAATTGAATATTGTCCAATGTAAATACGCACTTAACATTAACTGACATATTAATATCATCAGGAGTTAATGTGATAAATTTACCTGTTTTGTATTTTTTATCATTTAAATACCATTGAAAACTTAGATCATTATAATTTTCAGTAACATCTTCATTAGAATTCATAACATGACATGCAATTTTAATACTTTGATTATAACTATTAAGTATAGTTGCACTAGGTACAAGATTAACAGTAATCAATGAAACATCCAAATCATCTATTTTGGATTCTATTTCATTAATCTTTGTTTTGATTTCTTCATTTGATAATGATAATTCACCCATTTTAGTATTTAGATCTTCCTGCTCTTTAGCAACGATATCTAATTTTAATTTTTCTTGGTCTTGAGTTATCTGTAATTTTCTAATTCTTGTTGAATTGGTAATTTTTTTAATAACACGTTCTTCGTTTTTTGTTGGAGTATTTCCATCAACTTCACTTATAGAAAATTCTCCACCTTTATATGTGATAGACAAATCAGTAACCATAAAATTGAATTCATCATTATAATTTACTAAACATCCTGGTAACAAGTTATCTATTGAAATCATTGATATGCTTTTTGTTGAATAAAATGTTAATCCATTTAATTGATCATATAGTTTATCAATCAAATTTTGTTCATCTGTTAAGTATAAATTGTTAGAATCTAGAAATATGGTATTACCCGTTGTATCTCCTTTTTCTAATGGATTTAACCCATTTTCATAATAAATTCTAGACACGCAGTACAATTCATTTTTTTCATAGTTTGTTAACGTATCAGTTTTAGCAAACGCATCCTTAGTCACTTGAACAAATTCAAATGAGCCTTTACCGCTTGCAAATACATTTGCTCCAAAAAGCTCAGCAATCCATCCTAAGTAGTTTCTAATAACAATGGTGTTATCGTACCAGGAAACTTCTTTTTCTAAGATATACGCAGGAATATTGGTTCTTACAATAGAAAGACCAGTCAGCGTTTCTATTTCATCTAACTGGTCTTTAATCGTTACTGGATAAGATAATTGAGTTGTATATGGAACATCCAATTCATAATTGTTATCATATAATTTTAAGCTTAATGACTTTGTATATTTTTCGGGTTGGTCGTAAACCTTAAAATATCTTACTTCACAATTTTCATTTTCTTGTACTTCCCAATATTTGGTTATATCCAAATCATCAAGAATACCATCATAGTTATCAAATTTAAGGTTTAATTGCATAGTAGGTACATTCCCAATGATATAGCCATTAGCAAAAACAACTGATGATTTATACTCTATAAGTCTATGTGTTACATCTAAATCTCCATATTTTATAAGCATTTTCTACACCTCAATCAAAGCAAAAGAAAAAGACTGAACTTTTAATCCCGTCTTTGTTCTTATATAATTATATTTTTTATTTCCGGCATACATCTTCTTCGTGCCCCTAATTCCATGATCAGGAATATACAACTCAACATTGAATTCAGTAGGAGTAACAGCATTTAAAATACTCACGACATCAACAAATGTCTTTAAATTCCATGTCAATGTTACTTTTAACATATTGGATCTAATTCTATTTCTTCTTAAAACACCTGTAGCAATAGGTCTTACACTATCTCCATCCAAATCCTGTATTTCAACACTGATATCAGAAGGTGTAGGTAATAATACACCATTTGCTTTTATTTTAGCTTCATCAGCCATTTTCCTACACCTCCTTAATAATCAAATACTGGCTTACCAGTTTGTGCTTCATATTCTTTGATATTATCAATCACCATTCTAGTTAAAACTTTACCATTTTCTAAAACTAAATTGATAACATACGTTCCTCCATTACCATTATCAACTTGTGGCAATCTTTCAAAAATCTTTTGAGCAATTAAGTCTAAACCTCTAGTATTTCTTTGTAGAGGGATAACTGCTTCAGTTCCTGCTTCCCCAAAGATTGCAGGAGTTGCTTTTGAAACAACTGCACCTTCAGCCAATTTTGGAATTTTTGAAATATTAAATCCTTTTCCACCGATACCTGGAACCCAATTAGGAATTTTAATTTTATTTAATCCACCGATAAAACTGTTGATTCCACTAATGATTGCATTAATAGGCGCTTTAAATATTCCAGCAAAACCACTAACTATATTGCTAAAGATATTCTTAACACCATTCCATGCTCTTGCCCAGTTTCCAGTAAAAACTCCACCAACAAAGTCAATGATACCACTTAACACACCTTTTATTGTGTTCCAGATAGCTGTTACTGTAGAGCAAAATGCATTAAGAGGTACACCTAATAAGCCGAATGCTTTTGTCCAATCATTCGTAAAACCTACTTTTAAGAAATTAGCAAATCCTTCAAAGATTTTTCTAATGCCTTCCCAACAACGTTTTTCGTCACCAGTGAACACACCAACAAAGAAATCAGTTAAGCCTTGGAACATTTCAATAACATTAGGAATTAATTCATTGATTAAATCTCCCCATGATTTGAATGTATCACTGAACGATCCAACGATAAAATCAACTAATGGTGATAACACATTATCCCATACCCAATTAATAGCATCACCTATAGCTTGGATACCTGGTTTCCATGTATTCCATACTTCTAATATTCCTGATAATGCAATTGATAATACGCTTACTAGGAAGTTTGCTAATGGAGCTAGTACATTTTTCCAAAGTGATAAGGCAATCGTAAATACTGCTTCTACTGCTTTGACAAATGTTTTAGCAAGGAATGTTGCTATCGGTACAATAATTGTATTGAATAGATCTAATAGAAAATTAAAAATTGGCACTAAAATACTTTTATAAAAATTATCTAATATACCTGTTAATTCACTAATAGAATCATTTACTAATTGTCTAAAACTATCACTTGTTTGATATAAATACACAAGAGATGCAGTAACAGAGGCTATTAGAGCAACAACTACTAACATCGTCGCGCTCATACCAGTAAATGCTAAAGAAACAAGGTTTGGATAATTGTATAAAGCAATAAATGTCTCTAATAATTCTTTTAGTGCTAATTTGATTGTGCTGATTGCAAGTGTAATGTTTTCCCAATTTTTTATTGTTTCAAAAGCTAAAAAGCCTGCAACAATACCTGCAATTAATGAAAGAATGATTGGTTTATTTTGTTTAAGCCAATCTTTAATTGAATTCAATTTCTTGAGTACTTTATCTACTGCTTTATCAACACCACTTGTATCGGGTTCTCCAAAAGCGTTATCCCAATCAATAGAGCCAATATCATAGCCTCCGCCACCAGCTCCACCAGCTCCGCTTCCACCTGAACCACCTGAGCCTGATGAATCACTTGCGCTGATTGTGTTGATTTCATCAAAGGATGCTAAAGAACCTAAGGCCTTTGCCGTTTTCTTGGCTTGACCCTCAGTACCTTTCAATGACTTATTTAAACCACCAGTTGAAGCTGTAGCTTTTTTAGCTGAATCACCTGCAGCAGTAAATCCAGCACTTGCTTGTTTAGCTCCACTCTTTTTACCAAATAATTTACCAAAAACTCCTGCGATTACATTTGCTAATGTAATGAGCTTTCCAATAATCATATTGATCACTTGAATTACTGGAGTTAAAGCTGCAATTAATCCGTTACCAATAATTCCTAGTAATTGTTTAAATTGTTCTTATAAAATACGGACTTGATTGGCCCATGTTCCACTTGTTTTAGCAAAGTCCCCTTGAGCCATTGATAATTGATTCAATACAAAATTGTATCTCAAAGTAGTTAATTCAGCTTGTGACATATCGCTTACATTCTTACTGATTCCTTGGCTTAAAGCATATGATTGTAAGTTTGTTTGTGTCATGACAATACCTAAATCTTTTAATGTTTCAGTTTCACCAGTAAATACTGACTTTAATTTTATATCAGCTAATTCTTGAGAAATGTTATAAAAGGAAGCAACATCACCTGATAGACCAGCTAATGTTATTGCCATATCATTTGCTTTTTCTTGACCTAATCCCATACCTGAAGCCATGGCCATATAAGTTGATGCTGTCTTTTTAGCTGAGAGTTCACTCATACCAAACTGTTGAATTGAATTTTTAGCAAATCGCTCGGCTTTCCATGCCATATCGCCAAAGGCTGTATCAACTACGTTTTGTACTTCTGTAATATTTGAAGCAACCTCTATAGCTTCTTTCCCTAATTTGTATAAGCCAAATCCTGCAGCTACTTTAGCAACCATGGATTTAATACCACTTACGGCTCTACTAATTCTTCCAGTAGAACTTTCAATACTACTTGCTGATGTTTTAGCTTCATTTGTTGCATTTTTCAATGCGCTACTGAACTTACTTGTTTCAGCTGAGATGATAACTTTTAATTCTTCTAATGTCTTTTTAATCATCTCCTTTAAATTTCTTATTGTAACTGTTAGCAAACCTTAATCTTCTTGCTTTAAAGCTTTCAAATTCATCTTGTTCTTTTTGGATATAGTATTCTTTCTTTTCATCTTCAAATAAATCAGGATAGTAATCCCATATTTGTTTGATGTCACTTTCACTTGCTTTTTCTTCACTGAATATAATACTAATTCCTCTTAATAACTGATCAGCAAGATTGTGATTATGGATTGCTATTTGCTTTTGTTTCATTCTTTCTTTTCTTCGGTAGGATTCAATATAATCTCCTATTTCTAGTACCGAAGACTCCCAAAATAAAAATGAACTAATATCACAATCTAAAGCAATTGGATAAAGTTCATTTATTAAATCGGTTAAAAATTCATATTCTACATTAGCTCCTTCGCTTCCACTAGTTTCTTGTCCATCGTTTCCGCTTGAGCTCGTGAGAAAAAACCACTTACTTGATAAATTGGTAAAAATACATCTGTCATGAATGACATTTGTGTTCCACCTTCCTCACAGTATTTATCAAACATTGTAATTACATCATCTTCTTTGATGCCGTGTTGAAACTTTTTCAATGCACCATGAGTAATAAGTAACATTACTTTTAATGGTGGCAATGCACCTTCTTCAGCATTAGAAACAACTGTTAAAAGATTAACTCTTAATTTTGATTCTAAATTAACAATTTCAGAAGTACTTAATTTTAATTTGTATTCTTTTCCATCTACTTTCCAAATAGCATAAGGCTTTCTTTTAGGGGTTTCTTCAACTGTAACTTCAACTTCTTCTAATTCACCACTTAATGCTCCCATTTAATTTCTCCTTTCTATGCAATTTCAGGATCTGTAATTTCAAATGCTGATGACAATGCAATATTTAAATCAAATTCAATAACTCCATTAACTCCACCACCAGTACGTTTAACTGAAACTTGACCTGTGAACTCAGTAGTTGTTCCATCTTTTAATGTTTCTTTAAAAGATAGATTTTCTCCTGATGCTTCATATGCTCTTAATACACGATAAGGGCTGTCTTTTGCTGTGTTATCATATTTGAATTTATAAGTAATATCCCCTGGATCTCCAATACCCATTTCATACATTTTTTGAGTATCATCTAAATCTGTATTTTCAACTTTTTCAGGATCTACACCGATTTCAGGAATTTCTTTTAATCCTTTTAATTTTGTATAAGTAGTTACTGTTTTGCTTTTAAATTCTAATTTAGCACCATTCGCTAACATACATTTTCCTCCTTGACTTTTTAACTTGTATGATAAATAAACTGTTTATCACAGTCTATAATTGCTTCATATCTCATTTGTTTATGTTTTAAACCGCTAGGATCAGGAACATCCGAACATGACGTTCTTAAAAAACCTAAACCTGCCATTACTTCATCTACATCACACGCAGTTTGTGATGTGCTTTTATTATCCCAAATATCAATTCTATATCGAATGAACGAGGATTGTTCTTTATCATCAGTAAAGTCAGCTACTTTATTTTCTTCCTCGACATACTGAACCGCAGGCAAGTCGGCCCAGTTTTGAGGATAAGCATCACTTACATTCTTATTTTTTTGAGAAAGTCCTTTATAAACAATGTCTTTAACATTAATCATTTATTACATATCTCCTTTAGCTTTTTTCTAAATAATCTTTCAGTATTTTTTGCTATTGCTTGTTCTTGATCATGAAGTGCAGGATACATAAAAGGTCTAGCCATTTGTCCTCTTGTACCATAACCAATGACATCTCCGTTTTTATAGATGATTTTAAAACCATATCCTTCAGCTTTATCAACTGGCATTGCATCTGCAGGTATCATCCAACCTGTTTGCTTATATTTAGGACTTACTTTAGGTGATATTCCTTGATGATTAGCTTCTCCATTAGGGCCAGTACCAAATTCATAATAAGGTGCATACTTTGAATTAGTGTATACAGTAGAAGAAACCATATCTTCTTTTACTTCGTTTTTAACTCTAACTGAACGAGCTAAAGCACCCGTATCACTTGAAATCAAAAGCTTTGCTTGACTTTGGACAATTCCCCCTGCTTGTTTAACTGCTCTCATAGTTACTTCTTGTCCTGCACCTGAATCTAGTTCAGATAATTTTTTTATGAGGTTATTAAAATCTTTATTTGTCATATTTTCTCAATTCCTATAGCTTTAAAACGCTTAAATTTTTGGATGCTGACAACTTTATAAGCAACTCCCTCATAATTTATCATATCGTGTTCTTTAATCTCTAGAGAGCCATAATAATGCATATTCAACATATCATTTACACGCATTCCATAAAGTTCAACTTGCAGTTTAGAACTGACTGGCCATATCAAAGCTTTATCTTCATATGATTCATCACTATAGCTTTCCACGATATTGCCTTCATCATCTTTTGAAGGATTATATTTATTCAGTTGAAACGTCTTGAGACTTCTTTTTTTCATCTTGTAATCTCCTTGCATAAGGTGATAAGCGATAATTGGTAATACCTGATAAAATAGCATCTTCAGTTAAATAAGATTCACTTTCTCCACCCTCATTATAAGAAGCTAATCCTTCATTACCTTGTTTGTTATAACGGGCAATAGCAAGTTTTAATACAAATGGATATAGATCATCTATCAACTCACTTCTATTAGTTTTAGATAAAACTGTGCGCTTTGAATTTAATATAAAAGAAGAAACCAATGTATCATCAGTTTCTCCTGTTAAATTCTTAAATTCTTCTAAAAGATTATCCATTTTGCTTAATAACAGCAATCAATTCTTCTTTTGTAAGTGAGTCAATATTTTCAATTCCTAATTCTTCAGCATATGCCTTTAATTCATCTAATTTCATTTTGGAAACAGGTTTATTAGGTTTTATGCTTTCATCAATGCCTTCTAATTGTTTGATTTGCTTATTTAAATCATCCAAAGAATCGCTAACGATATAATTCAATGGATCACTTCGACAAATTTTTATAACATCTTTATTTAAACACTCTGTAGAAACAGTTGTTTTAATATTGTAAATATAAGCCATTTACTGCACCTCCTATTCAGTTGCTGGATTTGCTGTTAAAACCGCAATACATTTTGATTGGAAAACTTTAGCACCATATACATGTAATCCTTTTACAGCATCACTAAATCTTTTTTCAGGTCTATATGCTTCAGTTGATAAAATTTGTTCAGCATAAGAACCAGCTTCATCTGTTCCACCAATAATTTTGTATTTTGTTTTAGCTGTGTTTGGAACATTGTTAGAAACATAAACAGTAAAACCTGCAGCTTTACCAACTTCCCCACCTTCTAAAATTGCCTTATTATAATCAGTTCCATTTCCTACAAAACGTTCATCTTTTAATAATAAGCCATGATACCAAGCTGGAACAACTACCCAACGTCCTACTGTAGGTACATTTGCTTCAGTTAATTTAACTCCTAAATCAACAAGAAAATCATAAGCAGTATCTTTTGTTGGCACTTTTGGAGTTGTATCACTACCAATAGTATTATCAGCATGAACGTTGATAGCTAATAAGTTAGCTGCAAAAGCATCAACGACATCATTCATACCATAAGCTGCTCTTTCCATTGCTTTATCCATTAATTTGGGATTTGTTTGAGCATTATCAACATCTTCAACAGCAAAATTGAAATATTTAGCTTGATCAATCTTTAATTCTTGTTGTTCTCCAGATAAATCTTCAGGAGCTTCAATATCTTCACCTTTTGTATAATCTTTAATTGTTACGTTACCAATTTGGTTTACTTTGACAGTATCACCAAAGTTCTTAATTTCCCCTTCATAATCTCTATTTAATAAGTTTAAATATACATGTCTTTTATCTAAATGTCTTAAAAGACGTGCACTCCAAATTGTTGGAATAAAATTTGCTACCGACATATTTTAAATATCCTCCTATTTTTGATTTGACATAATTTTTTGAACTTCATCCCAGTTTTCATTGATCTCTTTAGCTGACATATTTTTAATTGATTCTAAAGAGATTGTTGTATTTCCTGGAACTTTCTTCATTGGAGCATTGCCTTTGATTTTTTCTTCAACTGCTTTTTCTACTGCAGTTTGAAATGCTTTCTCTACAATTTCAATGCTCTTTTTACAAGATTCAGCATCAGTTAAATTAAGAATTTCAGCTAGTTCAGTTGGAATTCCTTTATCAGCTAATTGAACTTTAACTTGAGCAGTCAATTCTCTACGAGTAATTGCAGCTTCTCTATCATCTAATTCTTTAATTCTTTTTTCTTCCTGATACTTTTTCTTTTCTTTTTCGCTCATTGTTTCTAATTTTTGAGCTTCAGTTTTTTCATCTTCTAAATGCTTTTCCCAAGCTTTACGTTCTTTAGCAATTCTTCCTTGAACGATTTTATCTAATTCTTCTTGGGTAAAAGTTTTTGTTTCTTGGCCACCTTCTCCACTATCTTGATTATCTTGGCCAGTTCCTTGATCACCATCATTTCCTGAACCATCTCCAGAATTATCATCAGCAAATAATTGAATATCTAAAGGAAACATAAATTTCTTTTTCATAAATACCTCCAGTTAAAGTCCGTAAGACTATCCCATCTTTTAATGTCGTAAGTTTTTGGACAATAAAAAAAGACAATTTCAAACTGTCTATTTATTAGGTTTATTTTCTTTTATTTCTTCTACAACTTTCGCATCCAACAACTCTTTTATGCGATTAGCATCATTGACTTCAAATACATCACCAGCATACCTAACGACACCTGTATTTTTATCAATCATATTGCGAATAACTTTAAGTTTTGCCATATTTCTTCTTGTTCCTTTCTAATGAGTTGGTTTTAGATTTTGGTGGTGGTACATAACAGTCGTATTTTTCATATCTAACATGGCCACAAATCATACACATATATTGAATTTTCTTAACCAAACAACTTCTCTTTTTATCAAAGTATTGTTCAGTACGATACTCAAATTCTTGGTGGTGATGTGGTCTTAATCCTTCAGCCATAAAATGCCTCCTTTCTTTAAATTTGGGTAAAAGAAAAACCGACTATTTGTCGGCTTCATCTCTAAATGCATCTTCATAATTTAATTTTCCTGAATTTAAAACGAAATCCCTATCTCGCTTCATTTCCTCTAATTCTTCCTGAGTTTCGACATGCTCACCAACAATAATTTGGTCAACATTCTCATATGTTTGATAAAACATGTAATTTACACCATCATTTAGCGTTGGGTACAATTCAGCTTCAATAGTTGCTAATGCCAAAGAAACTTGTAATGCAAACAAAGGGTCACCATCAAAAGAAGGACCTAAATCATTTAAATGGAACATACCAACTGATTGATCATTGCTATTAAGATACGTCAATTTCAAATCATGTTTAAGACTAGCATATTCATTTGACATTTTTATCACCCTTTTCTTTCTTAATGATTTTGTTTTTCATGTTATTTAACGATTCTTTTGTATAATTTCTATATACCCAAGAGTTATTATCTTTTCCTGATACAATGCTTATATTAATATTTGCATCTATAACTTCTTGTTTTCCTATAAGTTCATTATACACTGAATTACAACTAAAACACATATCTTTTTGAGATAGAATATAGATTTCTTGTTCTTTTAATTCACCTTTCAATACCTGATCATAAATATATTCAAAAAACTTGTATTCCGTATCATACTCTCTTGTATAATCATTTTCATGACCTTTATACGGAACAAGCTTAGTATGCGGATGTAATCTTTTAATTACTGGTGATGTTATTAATTTACTTTTATCACCTTTATAATTATTGAAAACATCATCATTTGTACTTGATATTCTACTAGATGCAATAAAAAAATCATCTCCAATTTTCATTGATGCAACATTTCCTTTGCTAGCTCTCGTTGTCATGTATTTATCTTTTGCAACGAATGCCTCTTTATCAAGCTCTAAAATAGTTTTGGCATCAACAGTCCCATAATCGACTTTGTAACGATTAACCGTTCTATAATTATATTTTAGATCATTCCATTGTTCTACATTTTTGTATTTCAAATCTTGAAATTTAGATAGTGATGAAAGCATATTTTCTTTACCTAAAACATCCAAATATTTTTTATACTGTTTTCTATCATTCGATAAATTCTTTGTTTTCTTGATGAAAGTATCAACAGTATCTACACCATGTGTTTCTTGTTGCCTTTTTAACCACTGATCATAGTTCTCTTTAACGTCAACAACTTCATCTCTACCAGTAATAAGATTACGTTGTCTTTTCTTCATGGCATCAGTAACACCCTCAATATATGGAATCATATGAGAACGGCAATTAGGATGAAGTGGTGGAACATTAACACCAACTTGTGCTTTTGATGTTTCAACAATGCTTCTATCATGTTGCTGACAAACTTTTGATGTTCTACTGTCATGTACTGCAATAAACATTTGTTTGTCGATACCAGCATCCTTAAAAGCTTGTTGATCAGCAAATGCTGACATTGCAGCACTTTCGGTTTGAACTAATCGCCTTGCTTGATAAGCACCAACAGCAAACTTATTCATGATAGTATCAGCCATTTCCTTTTCGGTTTTATTTGTTAATACACCTAGCATCATTTCATCTTTCAATGAATCAGCTAATGTGCTTGTATTGTTCCAAATTCTATCAGAATAGTTTTTACCGCTCCACTTAGACTTTAGTGTCTTATCAATCAAACTTGCATCTAATTTATCAAATTGGTAGGCAACATTCATACCTTGTTGAAGATTATAAATATCTTTGTAATAAGCATTAAAAGCACTGTTGATATAACAATCAGTGCTCTTGTCTTTTTCGATATCATAGACTTCTTTCATCAGATTATCTAACTGACTTTGCATATTTTCAAGTCGTTTTATTCTATATTGATAAGCTGGAGCATCAAGTCTTTTTAATAATTCCTCTCTTTGCTGATTAGAGACGTTATTTTTCAACAACCTTTTTAATTCATTATAATCATGATCATTTACCATTGTTGAAAGTAATCTTTTTGCTTCTACTTCTGATAATCCATAATCTTTTTTGTATTTTTCAAATATTCCTTCTATTTGTTTTTGAGTATAAACACATGCTTTGTTGTAAATGCTAGAAATATATTCACTGGTTACTTGAGCATCATCTAATATTTCAGTAAGCTTTTCTTCTTGTCGCTTCTTCCAATATTCTTCATTTTTCATATCAACTCAACCATTTAATTAGCTTTGCTAGGATTTTGTTTAGAATCTTTACTATTGGAAGCATCATCTTTTGTTTCATCATTGTTTTCCCCATCTTGATTGAATGGTGTATCATTTTGAGATTTAAACATTTCTTGTTGAAGTTTAATGTTTTCTTCATTCTCTTGCTTTACTTTTTCAATTTCACTAGTTGCATCTTCAACAAAAGGAAGTTGTTCAATCAATGTTTCAGTTGAAACTTTACCACTTAAATCAGCTATCATTTGAGCAAGTTCATTTAAATTTTTAGGAAGCTTACGAGTAAATGTAATTTTTACATTGTTAGGATTAATAGCAATGGCTTTAAGATTCAAGTAATTACAAAATAGTTCAATTCTTTTTTTTAAACCTTTCTTGTAATACTTTTCCTTTTCTCCTGTAATCATTTGTAAGCCAAGCAATTTATATTCCATGGCCACTCCTGAACTGTTACCAACAAAATTTTCATCAGTAAGATTAGGAACATGAGAAAATGTATAGATATCTTCTTTGATTGCTTTTCTTAATACTTCCATACCGTTTTCATCAAAAGTTCTAGAAATATATTCAGCTCTCGCATCTGCAGGAAGCTCCAACAATCCATTTTCTTTTAAAATCTTCATAACTTCGCTTACTTCTTCGGAATCATCACCCATCAATGATCCATAAATAACAAGTAACGCTTCAACGAATTGCTCTTTATCATTGACACGGTCACTCATTAACTTGTTATAAGCATCAATCAATGATATTTGTTGTTCAAAATCACCAATGCATAATTTATTATTACGATATTCTATAATTGGAACATTTCCAAAATAATGAGGTACTGGTTCATTGACCATTTGATGTTTTTGTCCACTGCATTCAAGGATCATTGTGTTGACATAATTTTTAGTACAAACAGTAGCACGATAACAATACTTACTTGTTATTGCATCTTTATAACGATAGTAGTAAACACCAAACAAAAGATTTTGCTCAATCGTATCATCATATACAAGAAATGTGTGGTCAGCTTCTATATTTCTTAAGGCAATTTCAGTAGTATCTTGTTTGATGTAAACATACTCATAAGCAACACCACAAACACTCATATCATGAGCATTATCACTATCAACATCATCAACATCTGCTCTATCAAAAGCTTCCGTTAATTTATCTATGTTTTCTTGTCCTTCATCATCAAAAGTCGCATATGAAATAGGACTGTTCATGAAATAACCTGTTGCCGTATCGCTGATATCTTTAGCATGATTACACACAATACGGTTGTTTGCTGATGTCTTTAGTTTTTTTCTTCTATGTCTTATATCATGATTTCCTTCATAATATCTTTGATTCTTTTTTATTCTTCCAACCAATGTACGGTGTTTAGTAATCAGCTGTTCTATTTGAATCATATTCAACTGAGTTTCATCATAAGTTGTACTATCTATTGTGAACATGTACATACGGGTACCTCCTAATTTTCATATCTAGCACGGTTCTTGCCTGCTCTAGCTTTACTTTGGATAATGTCGGCTTCACAACCATATCGTGCAGCATCAATTGTATGGTTATTTTTATCAGGAAACTCACCTTTAAGATTTCCTTCTTTATCTTTTTCAATTTCATAATCATTAAACTCCCTTGAAGCATTTGGACAACGAATTGGATCTATAATAATTTGTTCTAAATCCTGTAACCATTTAATCCCATTTTCTACACTGTCCGGTCCTTTCTTTGCTCCAGTTACTTTTAATCCTAGTAACTTAAATTCATTGATAGTACGAGGCTCCGCGCTATCACATGTTACTAATTTATTTAATGGATTTAACCTCTTGATTTTCTTAACCGCTTTAGCATTAGAAAGACGAGTACCATATACTTCTCCAAAAATAAAAAGACGTCTTCGCGTCTTGTCATAATGCATTTTTAAATAAGCTAATGGATCTCCTGCATATCCAAAGTCCAAACCATTTTTCAATCTATCAAAGGTTTGTATTTCTTCATTTGTTATTTCTCTAATCAAAAGATTAGTAAATACTTCTCCACCTGTACCAGTAACTTCACCCAAGTAATCGTGATTATACTTTTCAGGATTAATTTTTTTCATGTGCTCAGCTTCAATTAGAAACTGTTCTCCAAGCCATTCTTTTGGAGCTTGAAGATAAGTTGTGTGTGAAACTAATGTATCAGGACGTTTGATAAGAACTTGTTTATTACACCAATTTCTTTGACTTTCAGGCGGGTTGAATGAATAAAATACACAATATTCAGGACCACCACGCAAAAGAGATTGATTAATGTTTGTTATCTTATCGTAACTTTCAAATTCATCACATTCTTCATACCACACATACTTGATATATCCTACAAACACTTTTGTTGATTTTAATTTTTTTGGATTATCGGCACCTTTAAAAATAATAACCTGTCCAGTAGGCTTGTACGTCATTTGAAGTTTAGAATCAGGAATATCCCAATCATCTTCGGCTTTCAACATGTAAATGGCCCACTTGATTTGCTCATAAACTGAACCTCTCAATGTATCTTTTACACGTCTAATCACAACAGCATTACTCATTAATCCCTTTTGTGCATCTCTCATGATGCCTAAAGGAATTTCAGTACCAATGCATGAAGATTTAAGAGAACCTCGGCCACCTTTTAACCAGTAATGCGTATAATCATTGTTTTTAATATGTTTATGTACATCATAGAATGCAGGACCAATAATAGACTTTAAACTAACTTTCATCTATATCATCTACAATTACTGTTTGACCGTTTGAAGTAATATCAATATTGTCCTTAAACATACCAAAACGCTTACCAAGTAATTCAGCAGCTTTTAACCGTTCCTTTTCATCAGGCGGTTTAGCAATGACTTCTTGATAACCATCACCAGCTAGAGCAAGAACATTTGCTTCGCTTTTGCCTCTCATGACAGATGTAAGATATTCCATGACTTCTTGAATATTTGCAGTATTTTCATTATGGATTTCTTCCAGTCGCTTGTTGATGTATTCAGCAATATCTTTTTGTTTAAGAAGTTTGTTTGCCCGAACACCAGCAACATTATCATTCTTAATCGTTTTATATACTGTTCTATAGGCACGTGTGCCATTTAGATCAATCAGATATTCATCACAAAAAAGTTTTTGTTTTTCAGTCATAACGACACACCTCCTTTGTAAACTGTTGGTTGCAGGACTAGGATTCAAACCTAGAATACAAGCTTAAGAGGCTTGCGTGATATCTTTTCACTATCCTGCCTTGTTTTAGGTAAAAGAAAAAGCAACCGAAGTTGCTCTCTTATCTATATTTTTTTTGCTTTTATCTGTACATCAAAATTAATTATATCTAATACATCACAATTCTTATATACTGACTCATATGTTATTTCATCTAGGTTAGTATTCGGCTTTTCTACAAATATTTCTGCCACGTAGTCCCCAGTATTTGGAAAATAAAAATTATCAAAAGTATACGTATGTCTATGTTTATAGGAAAGAAAATTTTCCGCTGTTTCTTTTTCCTCAGGAGAAACTGTAAATTTCCCTAAATATGCAACATTAAAATCCTTGACCTTATTTTCTCTCAAAAAGCCATAGATATTTACATTATTTACAGGCCATTTTCCTTCTGCAAGATCAGCGTAAACATTTACCACTGTAAAGAGTGTAAAGCTTGCAGATAAATCATCATCTACATATATTATATCATCTATAGTCATTTGCCCACTTTGATTATCAAAATCATTACATATAAACGTGCTAGCAGATATTTTATTTTTAAATTTTGTCATCTCTATTAACCTCGTTTCTTTCTAGATTTATATCAGATTTTTCAAAACTATTTCCTACTATGGATGTTGTGGAATCTTTTGAATTTTGTTTTTGATTTTTAACAAAATCTTGTGTTTCTTTAAATGATCTATCTATCTTATTCATAATATCTTCTTTTAATTCGTTAATCATTCGAACTGTTTCATTCTGAGTTTTTATACTTTGATCCAAATTGTAAAAGCTCAAAAACATAGAAATAATACCAATCACTGTAGCAACCAATCCCAGAACAATTCCTACCCATGAATTCATTATGCTAATCGTTATTTTTTTATCAAATATAATTCCTGCAATAAACAATGAAATAACGCCTGAAGCAATGACATACATAGAAAACGGCCACCAAAAACATTTCATTTCTTCTACTTCATCATCTAATTTTTTTGAGCTATCCCGCTTGTTTACATATACATATCTTACATATTTCTTTTTTCTAAACATTTCTTTACCTCATATAAATTGATTAAGTGAAATAATTATACATCAATAAAATATTGTAAACAAGAAAATTAATTATTCCAAACTAAAAAGCTCCTGAAACAAGAGCTTTTCAAAAATAAGTCATCATAGGGAAAAGTAACGTCTCTCTTTTGCCGAAACCTTACAATAACATAATAGCACCAAATCAAATGTAAATCTTATACCTAGAGTGATTTTTTTAGTAAATTTTTAAGAATTTTATCAGCTTTTCGATACAAACTATTTACATTATTAATGTTGTATCTATCCATACATTGAGTCTTTGTAAGATTGTAATAGAAGTCTTCAATGAACTTTCTGTCAAGCGCATCCATATGATCAAGATAATACTCAACAGTTTCAATACGCACATTCCAAAATTCAAGTTCTTCTTCAAAAGAATCATTGCCATATTCCTTGATGTAGTTATCAACTGCATTTTTCAACTCATCTTTTTTAGCAATCAGATGATTGTACTTATCAACACTATCCTGAACAAATCCACCTAGTCCATCACTTTTACCAGGAGACTTGATTTGACTTAATTTTTCCTCTACCTCTAAAAGCTCGTTTTTAAGCGATTTGAGAGGAGTTTCATACTCCTCAATTAATTTGTCACGTTCTTTGATTAAACCCTTGTACGCACGAAATTCATTGCGCATAATTGATAATGTGTGTATTGGTATCATCTATTGTCCTCCTTCTTAACATTTCTTAACTACTTTTTTCTTCTAACAAATTCAAACAAGAATAATATTCGTGCTTGTAATAATCTATTTTATCTTGCATTTTCTTCAATCCAATCCAATTCCTTACATTGTTGGTTGATTGCTTTTAATTCATCTACAGTTAAAGGTGCACAAGTTTGAATTCTTTTTTTGTCTAGATTGAAAACTATATGCTCATATCCACGCTTTTTCTTATATGATATGAAGTGGCTTGCTCCACCAAGAGTAAATGTGTCAAAACTGTATTTATACCCTAACTCTTCAAACATTTCTTTTGCTGTCATGATCAATACCCGTTTTTAAGCCTTTCATAATTGATCTTGTTTTTATTAAGATACTCTTGATAGATTTCATCAAAAGAAAATTGTAAACACTTAGTTAATTGCAATAAAACTGTCAATTTATCATAACTATATGAAATATCACCAATCAAATAATCAAGTCTTTCTTTTCCTAATTCATTGAAGTGATTAATTGAAAATTCATATTTATTTAAAATACTATCAATTGCTTCATCTGTGCTTGAATATCTGCGCTCCATTTCATTTGTCATAACAAAATGGTACACATCCACTAATTCCTCTAATACACGTTTTCTATCAACAGGTTTTTGGGTTTTCTTCCACCAGCACCAATCCCCTTTTAATTCATGTGTTAATTCTCCTAATTCATCAATAATCGCTAACTCTAATTTTTCTTCGGTCATAGCTTCTTCACCGAACTCATTTAAAATATTTTCGTTCAATGTTCTTTGCATTTGAAACATTTCTTTTAATTGTTCCTTGATTTTCATAATTCCTTACCTTTCTTAATCATAAAGTTTTCTTAGAACAGTCTCATATTCAAAAGGTATCTTTCTTCCTAATGACTTTGAAAGTAAGTACACCTTTCGATATTCAGCTTTTAAAGTATAAAAGTGATCGTATATGAACGTACACTCTGATACTGTTAGATCATTATCTTTGCATTGTGCAGGAGTTAAATGCATTGTTGCTTTGCAGTTTGTCATCCTGCAGTAGCGCATAAACAAATCAAACATTAATCACAATCTTTCCCATGACAAATCAAACATAGGATTCTTTCTTTTTCTGTTGCAGTAATCACTTACTGTTTGCCTTGAAATAAATAACTTCTTTGCTGCTTCTCTAGTTGATTTGTAATAACAGTCATTTATTGCGTCATAGATAATCACCTTTCGGTTCCTGTTACCATAGTGAAGTCCTGTTTCTCTTCGTGTAACCAATCGAAGATTTGCCAGACTGTTGTCACTTCTAATCTTGTTTTTATGGATGATGTTATATCCATCAGGAATAGTTCCAACAAATAACTCATAAACGATTTTTGAAACCGTATAAGCTTGACCATGTATTTTTAAAACTGTTTTCCCTGAAGTCTTGTGAATGTACGGACTTAATAAATATTCACTGCCATTTTTATAAACATGCTTTGCTCTTCCAAAGTTTGAAAAGAAATATCCATCTTTGTATTCTTTCCAGTATTCACCTTTTTTCTCATCAACTAATCTTTTGACTGTCATAACTAAAACCTATTCCCAATGTAATCTAACAAGCTCGGTTGATCTTTACACATTCTCAAAGAACAACGTTTCTTGATTTGATTGTAATATTTACAGGTTGAGCATTTCTTACGATCTACTGGCTTTGCAACATCTTCTTTCCTCATCTGGAATCACCTTCATTCACTGGACAACGTTCTAAATCCCAGTCTGCAGGAATTTTGCTCATACATTTGCATACAGGGTCTAGCTCACAGTTTTTGCAGTCATCTTCCCCATGAGAGTAACAGTAATTTTTAAGAACCTGTAATGAGATGTAATCATTGATGTTAGTTGTTTTAATCATTCCAATTCCTCCAATCGAATATATATACCTGGTATGTCCGCCCAAAACTTTTCAATCAGCTCACTGGCCACTCTTGAATCATTTACATAGAAACCTAACCTTTCCATGATATCCTTCAACGCTTTATTCAAATCATCCGTATCAGGCTTAGTATATTTATACTCCCCATCATGATGTTTACCAGTAGCTGGAAAACACCATCTTACGATTAATCTCAAAGGACCATCAAAAGGCTTATCAGGAATATGTGGTATCAAATGAGCTTTCAGTTTTTCTTTTGCACTTTTAAGTTCTGGTGGATCATAAAACTTCTTTGTGCCCATGTTCACCTTATGCTGTTGAGCAGTTGTAGTAGGTGGAATCATAGGCATGAAAAATTCTATTCTTCCCATGAACAATATCCTTCCACGCAAGTTTTATTATCACAAACATCACAGTTACCAAAGCTACCATCATGTTCTATGTAATCTATGCCTTGCCATTTTCCAGTATCTCGATCATATTCAATAGCATGATTTTTAGAGCTTACATTCTGAACCAATTGAAACAACACATGTAAAGCTAATGGTTGTTTAATTAACCAATTTGCCACTTCACTTTTTTTCATGTCAAATTCTTCTCCAGGTAAAGTGTGGTAAAGTGGTGGCATCCTTTTTGCAATTTTTAAAAATTCTAATTCTACTTTTGTTAGATTTCTATTTTTGCTACCTTTTGTTTTTGGCATATCAGTTTTCCTCCTATCAGTTTCCTGCTCGTCATTGTTAGCGGGTTAGGAGTCGTCGTGCTGCACTTACGCACGACTACTTACCCCGCAATGACATACACGAGTTATTTTTAAGGTGTCACCTGTCACTAAATATATTATGATAATAATATATTTCACTGACACCCTCACTGACACCTATCAGTCAGTCAAATAACATGTTTTTTGACTGATATCTATCAGTGTCATTTTATGTTTTTTGACACCCTAATTTCGAATGACAACACCATTATCAATTGTAAAATCAGGATGCTCTTTTACGCGATTTTTTACCGCATTTTTACTTAATGTAAAGTATTCTTCAAGTGCTTTTACAGTTACTTCACCATCTACTTTCAAAGCTTCGTACGCTATTTCTAAAGAATTCATTCTTTCCTTCTTTTTATCTTGAGGAGACTTTCTAGCTTCTTTTGCTTTTTTCCATTGAGGTTTTATATCATCAGGATCAATATCTTGTAGTGCCCCATCTTCATCCAATACATGTACTGGATATTTAAAATAAAGGTTAACTGGCGGAAACTTTGAGAACTCTCTCAATGTTCCTTCAATTCTCCATGCAGTAATTGATGTAGCTTTTGAACGTGCTTCATTGACAAGATTATCAAGTTCTTTGTAGTAGTCATGGCCAAGTTTACTTTTACAAAAATCAATCATGATAGTTTGTGATAAGACATCATCTTGAGATAGTTCATTTAAAAGTTCAGGTTTATGTTCTTTTAAGTAATCGACACAAACTCTACATGCACTCATATTTCTTAACTGTTTGTAATGTGATTCATTTAGTTCCAATTCAATTAAATCTAGTAAAGCATCAGGATCACGTGCAAATACACCTGAACCACTAGCGCGGTCCATACTTCTTTTACCACCTTGAGAACCTTTCGAATGGTGATGGCAATAGATTACTGATGTACCTAACTCATTACAAATCTTGTCAAACTGGTTACAGAAATTAGCCATTTGGTCAGCACTGTTTTCATCTCCAGTAATAACTTTGTAGATTGGATCTATGACTACTGCTATATAATCCTTTTTAGAAGCTCTTCTAATCAATTTAGGAGCAAGTTTATCCATAGGAATAGATTTACCCCTTAAATTCCAAATATCGATATTAGACAAAGAATTAGGCTTGATGCCAAGCGCTTTATAAACATCCTTGAATCTATGCAAACATGATGGTCTATCCAACTCCAAATTGACGTATAATATTCTTCCTCGAGCACACTGCCATCCAAACCATTTTGTTCCTTCAGCAATCGCGATACACATCTCAATCAATGCAAATGACTTACCTGCTTTACTAGGTCCAGCAATAAGCATTTTATGTCCTTGTCTTAGAATTCCTTCTATTAATGGTGGTGCAAGTTGAGGCATATCATCCCAAAATTCGCTCAATGATTCAGGATCAGGTAAATCATCATTGATGCTTTCAATCCATTCATACCATTCATCCCATGAACTTTTACCAATATTAGTATCAACAAGAAATTGCTTTCTTCCTTTTCTTGTAATCCCCGGCATTCTTGAAAGCCTTGAAGGGTTTCTATTTTGAGTATCAACATCTAATCCATTTTTTTTACAAATGTTATAGAGATAATCAACACGCTTACGATATTCTTTCATATCTGCAGCTTCAATTTTTACAATTGCATGTAGGCTTTTACCACCTGAATGAACTAAACAAGCTATTGGAAGTTCTAATTCTCTCAATACTGCATTTTGTTCTTCAATTACCATTGAATCACTTTCTACAAGAGCATATTTAAAATCGGTCACATTTTGGTTCTTACAGCCTTTTCCATCCAACGGGTTAAATCGTATCCATGCACCTGCTTCTTCGTTGTAGTCGCCTAAAACTGCACCGATATCACCTTTGCAATTATTCAACTGTTGTATAAGTTTTCCTGCTGTTCTATCCCAACATCCTTGTGTTGGCAAATGTTTCTCATCTTTAAGCCATGTTTTAGTTACATATCCTACATTTTCAGTAGAATCAAAAAGCGTTTCCAGATAAGTAATCAATTCAGCTACTGGATTCCAGTTAAGAGGTTCTTTGACCTCTTTCCCTTCAATCCAATTCTTATCAACTATGACCTGTTCATCTTTATCAATAACATCATTCCAATCAAGTTCATGGCCACTTTCTTTTATTGGTGGGACCCACCCCTGATTTTTAGCATACTGAACAATAGTTCCGCCTGTTACACCTGAACCAGTAAAAGACTCCCATTTTCTATAGCATTCATTTTTATGATATCTTTTAGAATCAAGTTGACTCCAGTAGTCCCAGTCACTTGCTGTATAACCTTCATATTTGAGTGCCATTCCAACATTGCACCATTCCTGATAGTCAAGCAAAGAAGGATCTATATTATTCAGTATTTCTAATAAATCAGTTGTATACTCCATTGTTAATCTCCTTCTTTATAAGTTGCTGGATCTATTCCATTAGGAACTCTCCACCCTGAAGCAGCTATTCTATTGATTAATTTTCTAGCTGATTCAAATGACCATGTGCCTACTTGTTTAAATCCTTTATTTTCAAGAAGTCTTATTTGTTTAGGTGTTGCTAAACCTTCTTCTTGTCTTTTATGTAATCTATCAAGTAGCAATGTTGCTTTTCCTGCATTGTCTACACTATCAGGATAGATTCCATATTTTTCTAATGCTTTTATTTGTTTTTCACTTGCTGGTGCCATTTCCCAACCAAATGTAGGAACGTAACTTTGTAAGTCTTGATCCATGATGCTCATTTCAAATTGCAATGGATCAACAAGTTTTCTTTTTCTTTTTCGCATTTCAGCTAACTGTTTAGCAAGTGATTCTTCTCTTTGAGCAACGACATCACTTACAGCTTGTTCTTCAGCTTCTTCTATATCTATCGCTTCAAGTACATCTTCAGGAAGTGCTGAACTTGCCATTGTTTCTAAATTTTGTGTCATTTTCTTGGCCACTTCTTCATTTTCACAAATCAAGTTGGCTGGATGGCACAGTTCATGACGTTCCGTATGCCACAAGAAATCTAGTAGTAATAGGTGGTCCTTGCCTTTGCATAGACGAGTACCACGACCGACCATTTGTGAATAAAGACTTCTCACCTTCGTTGGTCGCAAAACGATAATGCAATCTACTGATGGACAATCCCATCCTTCAGTTAGAAGCATTGAATTACATAAGACGTTGTATTTGTCATTTTCAAAATCTTTTAATACTTCTGCACGATCTTTACTATCTCCATTGACTTCAGCAGCTTTAAATCCATTGTTGTTTAGAATATCTCTAAACTTTTGAGAAGTTTTTACTAAAGGTAGGAAAACAACTGTCTTTCTATCTTTACAATACTTTTTCATTTCTTGAGCTATCTGTTCAAGGTATGGATCTAACGCAGTCCCTATATCACTTACCTTGAAGTCACCAGACTGAACTCCGACCCCGGACAAATCCATCTTTAGCGGTAACGTAAGTGCCTTTATAGGTGTTAGATAGCCTTCTTTGATAGCTTTTGGCAATGTGTACTGATAAGCTAGACTTTCAAAGTAGCTTCCTAAATTTTTCATATCTCCTCTATCAGGTGTAGCAGTTACACCTAAAACTTTAGCTGTATCAAAATATTCTAAAACTTTTTGATAGCCACTACTTAAGCAATGATGCGCTTCATCAATAATAATCGTGTCAAAATAATCTTTAGGAAACTGTTCTAAACGTTTTTCTCTTTGCAACGTTTGAACGGAACCGACAACAATCCTGAACCAGCTTCCTATGCAAGTCTCACTTGCTTTTTCAACAGCACATTTAAGACCTGTAGATTTAGCAATCTTATCATTTGCCTGATCTAACAGCTCCCCTCTATGTGCCATAATAAGAACTCTATCCCCTAGTTTAACGCAGTCTTTAGCAACTTCCGCAAAGACTATCGTTTTTCCACATCCAGTAGGCAAAACCAAGAGAGTCTTTTGGACTCCCTTGTTCCATTCTTCAAATATCGAATCGTGTGCCTCTTTTTGGTATGGTCTTAATTCCATTAGAATTGTCCTGCACTAAAAGCTGGTTTTTGAGGTGCTTCATCTTTTGGATAGAATTTTTTGATGTCATTGTATTCATTTCCGTTATAAGTTCTTGTACCGATTTTACATCTTCCAGTTGACCCAGGAACTGATGGCCAGTTCATTCTTAATGGTTCACCTTTTTTCTTTTGGCCGATTCCTCTAAAGAAAGCACTCAATAAACCTTCCACTTTTGAATGAAGGAATAATTTATGTTTAATAATTACTTCTTGCCCATTGTAATCAATAGCAATGTCTACAGTTACTTGATTACAAGCAGGCATTTTTTCTGAACCATTAAATCTTGTTCTTTCCATTCCTTTGACTACAAAATCATAATCATTAGGTGGTAGGATGATAAACTCACCATCACTTTCAATGACTCCATCCCAATCTAATTCGTGTCCGTTATCAATTCCTCTGTTATCCATTTATATTTCCTCCTAAAATTCTCTTACATTTGTATTAATAAATTCTAAAATTTGTGGCCATGCTCCTATCAATACTCCATTGATAAAGTTTGGATCATAATTTTCAACAGGTGTATCTTCAGGATAATAGCCTTTCATGCTTACTGCTCTTCTAATTTCTTTTTCAGTAACTAAAGCTTGATTCATTAAGTCTTTCAAAGCTTTTGGTAATTTACTTTCAACTGCTTGTTGTACTACATTTGCATTTTCAGTTAGCACCGTTTCTTGAATACCACCTTGTTGCAATTCTTTTTCAACTTTGATTTCTTCGACAACCGGTTGTTGTTGAGGTGTTGTATTTGTAACAGGTGGAACAGCTACAGTTGGTGTTACATTTGTTTGATTATTGAATAAATGAGCAATTGCTGAATAATCAAGTGGCAATTCTTCAGGTAGATCATCTCTATTTTTTGCATCCCAACATGGATGATGTGTAGTGTACATAACACGTTGGCCACCTTGAGCTTTATGTTTTTTACCTTTATCATCAACTGCCACACTGAATGTTTTGTAGTTGGCAAACAAAACCATATCAGCCCACTCTTTAGTAATTGGAGCAGTTTGTGCTGTTGTCTTTTTACCTAGCTTCAACTCATAACGATCATAAGCTCCCATTTCATTAGGTTGTTCAAATTTACGAATAATTGCATGTGCTGTTAGAACAACATTGATATTGGCCACATCTACTACATCTTGGAGAAGATTTAGAAATCTTCCCCATTCTTCCGCAACATATGTATAGCCAGTACCATATCTAAATTCTTCTACTCCTGATTTACCATGTCTTGAGCAGACAGCTTCTGTACATAATCTTTCGGCCCAGTCAGCAGTATCGATAACAAGTGTTTTACAAGGACGATTGTTGATAACTGATTTAACTTCATCAATTAACATTTGCCAGCTTGTTGGTTTAGGTAATCTTCTTACATTGTATTTTTTAGTAGAACCTTCAGTATCAATAAATGCTGGATCAGGAAATTTTGATGCAAATTTTGTTTTTCCAATCCCTTCGGGTCCATAGAAAACAACTTTTTGAGCACCGTTTACTACTCCTTCAGTAATTTCAAAATTCATTAGAATTCACCTGCTTTCCATTGTGTTTTACTACTTTCTACTGCTGATTGAACATCTTCTTTAACATATCCATCTTCGATAATAACTGAACATTCATCACCAGTAGAAACTCTTGTAGCAATAGCTTGCAATCCTTCTTGTTCAAGCCATGCATTGAACTCTGTTAAAGTTTTTAGATCCATTTGTTCTAGCTTGTCTAATAAGACAAAACCGCAATCAGGATTCAATTTACGAACAATAGCAGTAGAAACTCTTAATTGGTCACTGCCACTCATACTGTCCCATTTTTTACCTTTATAAGTTAATTCATTATCATCAATACTTAATTCAGGTAGTGGTAAATCAGCATTGTTCAATAGATCATATTTTTGTTTACGAACTTCATCAATTTGAAGTGATAAATTATCATATTGAACTTTGTAACCTTTAGCTTCTTCTTCAGCTTTTTCTTTATCTAGATTAGCTCTAACTTTGCGATTGACTTCTTCAATTTCAGCCAAGTTCTTTTCTAATTCATCAGTTGATTGGTCTTGTAAATCCAATGCATCAGTCTTGGACATGCTTAAATCGTAAGTTGCCTTATTCAACTCTTCATTTTTTTTTTGAAGCATTTGTTCAAGACGAGCTACTTCATCAGTTAATGTCTTAACTTGATACTCATATTGAGTAACCTTTTCTCTTTTTCTTTGGTTCTCACCATTTTTGGCAAGAATAGCTTGTTGCTGATTAATCAATTCTTGAGGACTGATTATGTCTGCAGGAACTCCTTCATAAAACAATTGTTCTTTAGCAAATTTTGCTTTTTGGTCAGCAATACGTCCTACAGTTAATCTTTCTTGATAAAGCTCATTTTCTTTGTGATTGAATACAGCCAATTGATCTCCAACACCAATGATATTTAGCAAAACATTTGCCTTTTCTTTATTGGATTTATTCATAAATGCAGGTAAATTAAGTGCTAACTGTTCAATGAATGAATCCAATAATGTTTGGCCAGCTTTTTTACCTGATGGATCAGTAACTTTTAAGGAACTGTTCTTTCCTTTTCTTTCAACAATGATTCCATTGCTTAAAGTAACTTTTAATAAAGGCGGAATTGTTGAACCTTCCCTTACAGCATTGCTAGGTTTATTTCTATCTCCACCTAATGCCCATGCAATACTGTCAAGTACCGAAGTTTTACCTTGATTGTTATCCCCACCAATGATTGTTAGACCATTTTGTGTTGGGTCTATCTTGACGGCTTTAATTCTTTTAACATTTTCTAACTCTAATGCATTAATCTTCACTGACATCTTTACTTTCCCCTTTGTCCATTTCTTCAATTTTATTTTCAATAAGCTCTTTTAATGTATTCGTACATTTTTCGAACTCATTTGTTGCTGATTTATAAATATCCTTTACTTGTTTTTCTGAAATACCGTATGCTTCACTTAAGAAAATATTTCCGCTACTTCCTAATCCTGCATTCATTTTAAGAATAAGATCGTCATCTTCATCATAGTAAACTGTAGAAAGCAATCTGATAACGTTCAATTCAGGCTTTCCTTCAGGTTCAAAAATTAAATCCTTTCCACTGATTTTTGCTACTTCAATATCTTTTGCACCCGCATCTTTAGCAGCTTGAATAATACTTTCTAGAAACTTATCCATTTTTATTTCTCCCTCTTGATGTATATTTCTACTTGATATCTTTCTTGTTTTGGATATTCACTGAAGATATCAATTTTGTTTCCTTTGATAGCTCCTCCGCAGTCTTGAGCTAAATATTCTTTTCCATCTATCAAAACTGTTGAACCATAAGGAATGATTGAAGGATCTACCGCAATGGTTTTTCCTTCTTTGGCAATTGCACCTGTAGAAGTTAAACTTCCATAGATGTCTTCTCCTGGCCAATAATATGTTATGGTAAACTGGCCAAGTGCTTTTCATTTTTGAAGTTCTTCAACTTCTTTTTGTAGTTGGTCCTTTTCAACTGCAATACACTCGTACATTGCTTTGTACTTTGTATATTCTTGAAGCTGACATTGCATATCATTGAGTTCATCCTTGTACAACTCAATTTGTTTACTTTGTTCTTCATACTTTGCTTCTACTGATTTAGCTTGAGCATAACCAGCTCCACCAAAGATTAGACCTGCTACGCAAATTCCAAACAATGTTACTTGCGCTTTTTGACTTAATCTCACCATATTTGCAATTCCTCCTGAATTCGTTTATAATTTATGTGCTATGTTGTGTGTCCTTATAAAGGGCACTTTTTTCATTTAAAGAATTAAGTAATGCAATAATCAACTCTTCACTAGGACTTTTATTGAAATGATTCATATAATCCTCAAATGCTTTTCTAGGAATATGTACATTTCTTCTCTTCCCTGAAGCATCAACACTTCCAGGAAATGTACCTTGTTGGATAGCATTGATTATGAACTCCCTGCTTTTGTGAGTTATCTTCATTACTTCTTCAATTGAGATATTGAATTTATCATTCATGATCATCACCTCTTGTAATAACAATGTAGTATTCTTCACATTCTAGAAGTCCTTTGCCTACTGTCTTTGTAAAGAACTTTGCTTTTAGATCAGTATCTTTAAATGATGTTTGATTCATTTCATTGATAATACGTTTAGCGTACTCACTATCACCATACCAAGGAATTTTTACAGGCTTTACCATATCCTTTCACCTCCTTTCAAAGTAATGTTCTAACTAAAATAGCTAAGCAATCAGCAACAAAACAACATGCAACGATAATCGTTACTAATCCTCTTGTTGATAGTTCCATGTTTCTGCACCTCTCTTTCTGCTTTGAACTAAACGATTTGCTAATTCATACCAACTTTTTCTATACCAGTTACGTTCTCTTGCCAAATAAATACAACCTATAGCAAGTAAGAAATTAACTAGTATTGAAATTCTTAATATCCATTCCATAAATTTTCTCCCTTCTACTACTGACCACCAAGGAACCAACCTCGTGTTATTTAAAATGATTAATTTCACAATGTTAGGACCATCGTTATTATTTGATTTATATGACTTTTTTCTAATTGTTCAGGAGATGAGATTGGCTCCTGGATGATCAGTAATTTATTTAATTGTTTTCGACTTCTTTCATCTCTTTCTTTATAATTAAGTTATCAATGCTCCCCAGTATTGAAATTTAATTAGAAAGTGAGGTGAAAATAATGAAATTTAACATCCCGAAGGTTGATATTCCAAAACTTGATGTTCCAAACTTTGATAGTTTTCGCTCAACCCCATCAATAGAAATGCCAAAACTTCCTGAAATAAAACCAGCACCTATTGTTCCTAATCAAGAAAAGCAAATAAAATTAATGACTGATATGGTTAATAAACAATCAGAAATGATTAACCAGCAAACCGAATTAATTAAAAAACAAAACGAATTAATTGCTCTAATACGTGAAGAAGCAATTTCATCATCAAAGCAATCTAGATTAGCAATGTGTTTAACTCTTATTGGTCTAATTACAGGTTTTATCCAAATCATCCCCACATTAGCCTCATGGATAAAAGGATTACTGTTACTGCTAGAAACGATATCGAAATAGAATTATTTTTAATTGACTTTTCATTAGCGATAACTGTTAACTGTAACTTTGTAATATCTTTCTCAAGTTCTTGAACCCTATTTTCAAGAGCTTTTATTTTTTCTTCCATCCTATGCCTCCTTTTGATGTTTCAAATTGCAACATATTATTTAAAAAAAATATCTTCTACGGTTGAACCATATATTTTGGCAAGCTTAATTTTTACTTCATCACGCGGAATTCTTTTACCTGCTTCATAATTAGTAACTGCTGCTACTGATATTTTTGCCATTTTTGAGACTTCTTTTTGCGTAAGTCCTCTTTTTCTTCTTAGGTTTTTTAATCTTTCTCCTATTCTAGTATTCGACGGCATTTGTTTCACCTCCTCTGTTGTTTCATTTTGTGTCCGCACAATTATCATAGCATTCGTTTCATAATGTGTCAACACAAAATGAAACATTTTTGTTGTAAATGTTTCAAAACGTGTTATAATTCAAGTAGGAGGATGATACCATGAATATAATGGCAGATAGAATAAAAAGCCTTAGATTAGAAAAAGGAATTTCTCAACAAGAATTATCAGAAAATATTGGTATTGGAAGAAGTACACTTGCTAATTACGAACAAGGAAAACGAGAGCCGAATATGGAAACATTAGAATTGTTTGCTGATTTCTTTAATGTAGATATGAATTATTTGACTGGATATTCAAATATTAGAAATATTAATAAGCTGTTAGCTACATTGCATATTCCTTGTGATTATTGGCCTGATGAAGATGATGATACTAGAGTAGAAAAATTTTTATCGCTTCAAAACGCAATTGAACAAAAGAACTTTGAAAATAATTTTTCGAAAAAAGAGCAAGTTATTCGTACTATCAGAAAAGCTTCTGATAATATGACGGATGAAGATCTAGACAAAATGATTGAGCTATTGTCAGTTGCATTCAAGGAAGCATTTAACAAAAAGTAATATAAAAGATTTTGATTGGGAGGATTAACCAATGGGATTATTCAATAAAAAAGAATTGAAACGTATTGAAGAATTAGAAAAAGAAAATGCTGAATATCTTTCTAAAATTGAACAATTAGACGCAAAAGAGCTATTTGATATTCAAAATGAAATCAAAGAACTTCAACAAACTAAACTTGATGTAGAAAAAGATATTCAAGAAAAAAATGAAGAGTTATTGGATGTTAAAAGAGAGATTAATAGTGCAGTATTTGAGCTTAAAGCAAAAGAAGAAGAAATCAAGCGATTGGATTTAGATCTTGATGTAATGGACTTTGGCATTTATACACCTAAATACAATTGTATGAATTCTGAAGAATATGCCACAAAAATCAAAGAAAATAGAAACAAACAAAAAGAAATGATAAAAAATAAAACTGCTCTTAACTATTTTGACAGTTGGACTTTAGATGGAAGTTTAGCAAAAGGTCGAGCAATGAATAATGATAACATGAAAATGTATTTAAGAGCATTTAATAACGAATGTGATTCATTGATTTCAAAAGTAAAATTTAATAATTTTGATAGAATCGAAGAACGTATTAAAAAATGTGCTAAAGCCTTAGATAAGCTTAATCAAAGAACCAAAATATCTGTTTCTTATAAATATTTAAAGCTAAAAATTGATGAACTTCATCTAGTACATGAGTACAATTGTAAAAAGCAGGAAGAAAAAGAGGCTATGAGAGCTGCTAGAGAAGAAGAACGTGAACAAGCTAAGTTACAAAAAGAAATTGAAGAAGCGCGAAAATCTATTACTAAAGAAAAGAAGCATTATGAAAATGCAAAAGAAAAATTTATTCAACAATTAGAAAAATGCTCAACTAATGAAGAAAAAAATGATATCCAATTAAAAATAAATGAAATAGATGAAAAATTAGCCGAAATTAGTAAAAATCTAGAAAGCATCGATTATAGAGAAGCAAATAAACGTGCTGGTTATGTGTATGTTATTTCTAATATCGGTTCATTTGGTGAAGGAATATACAAAATCGGAATGACAAGAAGGTTAGAGCCTATGGATCGTGTGGATGAACTAGGAGACGCTTCAGTTCCATTTAAGTTTGATGTCCATGCTATGATTTTTAGCGATGACGCTCCATCACTTGAAAATGCTTTACATAAAGCTTTTGATGATAGAAAAGTAAATATGATCAATGGCCGAAAAGAATTTTTTAAAGTTTCATTAAAAGAAATTGAAGAAGTAGTTAAAGCTAATCATGAAAAATTAATAGAATTTAATGAAGTTCCTGATGCTGAACAATATAGAGAAACTTGTAAAATAAAGGAATCATTATCAAAGAAATGCTAATTCTACACCGATTTTACAAAGGAGGAATACGAATGAAAAAACAAGATAACAAGAAAAAAACATTTTCAGACTATGTCTCACTTGGAGCTGTATTTACTTCTGTAATATATGTAATATGGGCGATCATAATTTTAGTTACTGTATGGACCTCAAAAAAAGAATTTAATTCTTCACAAGTATCATTAGCTATATCGCTTTTATCGTTAGCATTTTCATTTATTGTATATGTGATAAATTATAATGATCAAAAAGCTGCAAAAGAGCAAAATCAACAAATCACAGACCATATAAATAACTGTAAAAGAAGTTTATTTACAGATATAAAAACGATTTTAAAAGAAAAAGAAAGTACTGATGATTTAAAACGTCAAATATCTTATTTAAAGAAAGAAAACGATGCATTACGTACAAAACTAGAAGAAAAAAATAGAGCCTACGACAAGTTAGTTGATAAAATACTAGACAGCCAAAAAGAAGTTTGTGTATTAAGCAAGATAGCAAAGAAAATCAAGAAGTAAGGAGATGTATAAAATGTCAACATTAGAAGAACAAGCAATAAAAACAGTAGGTAAAACAGGTGAAGGTGTTTTAAATAAATTATTAGGTCCTTCCGCTGAATTTCTTGGAAAAGGTCTAGCAAATTATTTAAAAGTCAAATTATCAAATTCACCGTATTGAGGTGAAGAAACAAAAAAAGAACAAGAAGATAATGTAAAAGATACAATGAACATCTTTCTTGAAAATTTCAATAAAATTGATGACAAAGACAAAAAAGATTTATCTGTAAATATTGTTGCTCCTGTCATCGATAGTTTATTTACATATTTTGAAGAACCAAACTACAAAGAAATGTTTGGAAAACTTTTAGCCTCATCTTTTGACAAAAATAAAGAACATCAAATTCACCCTTCTTTTGTTTCAATAATTCAGCAATTAAATTCATTAGATGCTGAAATACTTGTGATGATAAAAAGTGCTAATACTTTACCTTATGCAAAGTTTTTTGAGGTTCATGAAGATAATTCAACATTGTCTCCATTTGTACCTGATATGTTTGCATTACCAGGAAATGAAAATTATTCTAATTTTGATGTAATAGCGTCTATCGATAATTTAGAACGGCTCAAGCTAATTACAGTAAGAAAAGACATTGTCTGCTTTGATGAAGCATATGAGTCATTTAGACAAAGGGACAATTATAAGACGTTCGAGGAAATATCAAAAAAAGAAAAGGGTCATTTAAGAATGGATAAATATCGTGTTGAACTTACTCAACTGGGTTCAAATTTTGTTAGTGTTTGTTGTTGATTTCATCTAATCCATATTTAATAACCAAATTAAAAAAATTTACAAAAAGCATAGTCGTCAATATTGATATTATAGAGCTAATTAAAATAATCTTGATCATCTTCTTTAGCTCCTTTCAATTTTTCTTTAAAAAGTTTTATTGAATAGTAAAAACCACAAATTAAATTAATGACTATAGAAATAATAAACACTAAAAAATATATATTCATCTCACTCATACTTATACCACCTTTCTTTGATATAAGTATAACTAATATTTGATATTAATTCAATTTACAAATAAAAAACTCCCCTGCTACCAACAGGAGAGTAAAAATAAGGTACTACCAATACCTTAAATAAAAAGAAACTCGCTAAAGTCCTTTTACGTACTCAATTTTACCATATAGAGCACGTTCAAGGCAAATATAATTGAAAGGACGTGTTTTTATTATGGCTAGAAAAACAACATATAAGCGTAGACCGAATAATTCAGGAACAGTAGTTAAATTATCAGGAAAGAGAAGAAAGCCCTACTGTGCAAGAATTTTAAGCAATGATAGAGATTTGATTACTGGTAGAAAGAAACAAGTAACCATTGGTACCTTTGAAACTGAACTAGAAGCTTTAAATGCTCTATCTCTTTATCATATGACTTCTAATAGAGAAATAACAAAAAATGAAGCTAAAGAGTTGAATAATGACTTATACAACAAAATACAAGCTAAAAGAGATAACATACCAACATTTAAAGGAATCTTTGATATTTTAAATGAAGAAGAGTTTTCATTGTTATCAAAATCATCGAAAGCTGGATATAATTCATGGATCAAACATTTCAAACAAATATATGATAGAAAAATCAATGACATTGACTTACAAGATTTACAGTTTATTTTTGATAATGATAAATGTGGTTCAGGAACAAAAAATCATATGAAGGTACTTTGTATTAAAATTTTCAAATACGCAGTTATTCATCAATATATTAATCGTGATGATGATTATACAGAATTTATTAATTGTGGCAAGAATGAAGAAAGTAAAAAGCATTATGCCTTCTCATATGATGAAATTAAGTGTTTGAGGGAAGAAAACACCGACATAGCTAAAATTATACTTATTTATATTTTTAGTGGACTACGAGCAAATGAATTGCTTAATATCGATAGAAAAGACATTCATATTGATGAAGTTTGTAATGATGATGGTGTTGAAAGAAAAGTATCGTATTTCTTTACTGGTTTAAAAACAGATGCAGGAAGAAACAGAGTTATTCCAATCCATGATTTTATCAAACCTTTTGTAATTGAATTGCTGCTAAAGAAAAGAAAAAGAATTATTGATAATACATATAGTGTTTTTAAAGATGCTAGTTTCAATCCATATATGAAAGAATTAAACATGAATCATACCATGCATGATACAAGAGTTACATTTACTACTTTGTGTCAATTAAATAACGTTGATGTTTTTAGTAGAAAAAGAATTCTTGGACATAAAATGAAAGATATTACTTTTGATACTTACACTGATACGATCATCAATAAATTATTCGTAGAAATAAATAAAATCAAGGTGTGATTTTTGTTACTAATTTGTTACTAATTAGGTACATTTAGTAACATTTAATCGCTCAAAACCCTTGATTTTACGTCATTTTCTATTCTATTTTTTTCAAATTTTGAAAAAATATAAAAAGTAGCATTTGCTACTTTTCATACATCTTTGGTTTATATAACGCTCTATTTTCTAATGAGAATACACGTTTTGTAAATTTTCCATATTCAACGGTTTCTAAAGCTTTATCCATCATCGCCATACGAGCATCTATATTATCAATTAAATATAAAATTTCTGCTTCTTTGATTTGCGGAAGAACAGGTGAACCATATTCATTTTTTCCATGATGTGCTAAAATCATATGTTGTAATAAAGTTACTTCTTCTCCTTCAATATGAAGTTTATTAGCAGTTTCTTTAATCATCGCATTTGAAATAGAAATATGACCTAATAATTTTCCTTCTAACGTATATTCTGGAACAACAGGACCACTTAATTCAATTGTTTTTCCTAAATCATGTAATGTGATTCCAGAATATAATAGATCTTTATTAAGCGTCGGATATAAAGTGCAAAATGATTCTGCAACTTTTAACATTCCATACGTATGATAAGCCAATCCTGAAACATATTCATGATGATTTTTGCTAGCTGCTGGATAATAAGATAATTTTTCAATATTTTCTTCAAATAATGTTTTTACTAATTGATGTAATTTTAAATTATCTATTTGATCAATAAACTTTTTAATTTCATTGATCATAAATTGACTATCCAATGGTGCTTGTTTTAAAAATTTAATACGTTCTTTATCATCTTGTGACGCTAAATGAATCTTTACAATCTTCATTTGTCTATCTTCATTATATTTTATAACATCACCTTTTATTTGAACAACTGAACCTTTTACTAAAGTTTGTACTTGTTCTTCACTAGCATTCCATAACTTAGCATCAATAGATCCTGTATCATCTTGTAATGTCATAGATAAATACGTTGAGCGATGTGCTCCATTGGTTTTTCCTGATACAACATGATTAATTAATGCTTCAATTAAAACACCATCATCACCAGGTTTTAAACTTGCTATTTTATTCATCATTATTCTCCTTAACTTCTAGAATATTCTTAATATCTTCGTAATTATATCCTTTTTTTAACAATGTATCAATTATTTTGTTTCTTAAATCTTTTCCTTCTAATTTTTTTTCATAGCGATGAGATGCTTTTAAATAGTCTTTTTCTAAAGCTAATTTTTCTTTCTCTAAATCATATTCAAAATCATACTCTGCCATTGCTTTATCAATAACATCATTCGTAAATCCTTTTAAAAATAATTTTTCTTTAATTTTTCTTTGAATGTTACGATAAGAAATCGTGCTGTTTCTTTGGTAATAATTATTGATTAAAAGCATCGCTGCTTGATATTCTTCATCATCATCAAGTTCTTCTAAACATGTATCTATTATCTCAGTATCAACACCATAATTTCTTAAATTATAAATTGCTTTGTTATGTCCTATTCCCAAACGTGTACATCTTTTAAAATAATTCATTGCGTACATTTTATCATTAATTAAATTTTTTTCTGATAAAAGTTGAATAGTAGTATCAAGTTGAGCATCATCATAATCTCCAGAATCCATTAATTTCTTTCTCATTTGTTGTTCAGTATAATCTTTAATAGATAAATACTTCAAGGCTTTGTTATATGCCCTACTGATTTGTTCGTGATCTTTAAGTGTATTAAACTGATTTCTATCAATTGTTTTCCCTCGATACAGTTCATATTGATCTATTACTTTATCTGATAATTCTAATGTTACAGCACTTTCATTTTCATCATAAGTAAATGAAACCTCATTTTTATTATTCTTTATGGGAAATATCGAAACAACTGTATAAGTGTATTCTTTAATAAGAATGGCTTGCTTATAAACTTCTAATACTTTCTTAGCAAATGTTTCTCCACTATACTCATTTGCTTTTTTTAATGCATTTTCTTTTAAAACATCTAAATCCATTTCCATAGCATTTAATATAAGTTTTGGCAATTCATCTTCATTTTTAAAGAAAAAACCATTTTTTCCATCATCAATAACATCTACAAGTTGATCATCATAACGAGCAATAACAGAAATAGAAGATGCCATTGCTTCAATATAAGTCAATCCCTGTGTTTCAGATAAAGATGCTGAAATAAACATATTAGAAATATGGTAATGAGCTGGAACCATTTCACCACTTTGAGGCCCTGTAAAAATAACATATGGTTCAATATGATCATTTTTTACATATTCTTTTAACTCTTCTAATTGTGGTCCACCCCCAACAATTAAAAAACGAATATTATCATTAATAGCGACAACTTTTTTTAAAGCATCTATGATAACCGTAATGCTTTTTTCAGGAGCAATTCTTCCCAAAAATGTAAGAACAAAATGATTTTGTAAATGATATTTTTCTATTAAACTTTGACATAATTCGTTGTTTTTATTATTAACTGAAAAACGTTCAAGTTCTAATCCCGTAGGAATCGTATAAATATTTTTTTGTTTTAAACCATAATGGATTAAAGCATCTTTTGTTTTATTTGAAGGAACAATTAATCCTTGGCAACTATTTCCATAAAATTTACTAATTTTTGTAATTACTTTTTTGACTACAGTATCTACTGTTTCAGAATTGATTGGATTAATATAATGTGAATAATCTGTCCACATAGTATGATACGTATAAACAACAGGAATATCTAAATATTCTGCAGCAATTCTTCCAAAAATACCAATACCAAATTCTGTTTGAACATGAATGACCTCTGGATTAAATCTTTTAATTTCTTTCATACCCTTAAAAGAAAAAATATTACATGCCCTGTAGCCATAAAGAGCTTGTATTTCTAATCCTGGCACTCTTAAAACTTGATCATCTAGGCTTTCATCATAAGTTGTATCACTTGGAAGTTCACTTGTTACAACTAAAACGTCATGTCCTAAATCTACAAGTTTATTTCGTAAAATATTTGTTGATGTAGCAACACCATTAATATCAGGTATGTATGTATCTGAAAAAAGTGCTATTTTCATAAAGACCTCCTATTTTTTAAAATCATCAAATTCAATTTCTTCTATATCTTCTATAACGATTATTTGATCATTTTCTGTAATTTCTTTTTTATCATTTTTTGTTGCAAAATTAAGTTCTCTACTAAATGACATTGTAAGACCTCCAAGAATAAGACCAGCATAATAAGTAGCAAATCTCCAAACAAGTAAAGTTGCTGATGTCGCTCCTTTTAAAAAGTAACGAAGTAAAATATAAAACGAACCTTCACTACCCCCACTTGCTCCTGGTAATGGTACAAAATCTGAAATCAAATAAACAAAAGCAGTAATTCCAATTAAATCAAAGAAATGTCTCCAAGAAAGAGGAACATTCATTGCAAGAGAACAAAAAAATGGAATACTATAAAGAATTGTCAATTTTAATACATTTAATCCTATTGATTTAAGTAATATTGGTTTGTTTTTTTGTAATAAATTAAGTTCGATTCTAAAGTTTTCTAATTTTCTTTCAATTTGAGAACTTACCTCTTCATAGCTTTTCACTATATGTAATTTTGCTAATACTTTAACAACATTATTACTTAAAAAATTTTGAAGTTTTTCAGACTTAGCTCCTAAAAATAAACTAGAAATAACCACTAAATTAATAATAAATCCAATAAATGCTAGTGAAAAAAAACCAGAATACAATTTACTAAAATAAACAAATTTTAAAAGCATAATGATAGATGTATACACAACCAATACACTTTGATAGACAATAAAAATCATTAATAAAATACTAGACGAATAAGTTGCTTTGATTCCTTGTTTATTAAAAGCATATACTTGATAAAATTGTCCACCAGAGGCCATTGGCGTGATTCCATTAAAGAAAATACCGGCCATTGCATTTACGATTCCTTGTTTTAAGGTATAATCTTTTTTATATACTTTAGCAAAAAGTGTCAAATTCATTGCATTGATTAAATAAAAAATACACATTAAAATAGCAACAACCAATAGCCACCCTAAATGACAATGTTTTAACGATTTAATCGTTCCTTCTAATTGATTACCAATTGAAAAATAAATTGATAATCCACCAACTATTAGAATAATAGCTACATTTAGTATGTATTTTTTTATATTTTTTTTATCCATAATATTATCCTCTAAAGAGATTCAACTTTTTCATATACCTCTTTTAATTGTTTTCCTATTAGTAATAAATCTCTTTCTTTAGCAACTTTATAACCTTCTTCTACTGTCGAAGGTAATTCGTGATTAATAATTTTATTAATATAATCAATAAAGTCTTGATTTGCTTTCCCCTTATAACAATTAACTTGGTCTTGCATCCATGGATCAAAAGCAGGAATATCCCTTAATAATATTTGTGTTTTGCAAGCTAAAGCTTCTAAAACAACAATTCCTTCTGTTTCTTCACGTGATGGAAAGAAAAAAACATCTGCTCTACCATAAGCACCTTTAATAATATCTCCACTAACATATCCTGGTAATATTAAATTTTTTGGTAATTCTTTGAGTAATTTTTTTATCTTAGATGTTGGATTGGATAATCTAACATCTCCAAACCACATAAATTTTACATGAGGCATTTCTCTTGCAACTTCTACAAAAGTATCAAATCCTTTTCTTTCAAAAAGCCATCCTACAGATATAACAAGTTTATCCTCTTCAGAAATATGAAACTGTTGCGTAAACTCATTAATTTGTTTAGATGTTGGATTAAACTGTGCAACATCTACACCATTAGAAATCGCATATATTTCCTTATTTAAATCATATGACTCTAATAAGCTTTTAGAATATGGCGTTGGTGTAATAATAACATCAGCTGAATTATAAAGATACACAAGCCATTTTTTATAAAGACCAGCAAAGGTATTAGAAAACATAAAAGAATTTTTAAAATCTTCTTCTGTACTATGTGCATGATAAATGATCTTCTTATTATTTTCTCTTGCCTGTTTAATCATTGAAATACTATCAGGATAGATTGTATTAATATGTAAAATATCATAATCCAAATCATTTTTATCAGTCGTAAATTCAATATTATTTAATGTTAAAGCTTTCTTTTGGTGGTAAAACGCACGACCTATTCCAGACTTCTTAATAGCCTTTTCCATTCCAAAATATAATTTAATTTTCATATAAAACATCACCCAATCTATTATAACATATTTTTATTTTTGAAACTATATAATCAAGAATTTTACCCTATTAGCTAGCCACAAAAAACAATAAAATAATAGCATTCAAATTTGAACTTATTATTAATAGTATGTAAAAACATAAAAAAAAAGAAGGAACTGGCAACGAGCTATTTTCGCACAATGTACTATCTTCGCCGCGATGATGCTTAACTTCTGTGTTCGGAATGGGTACAGGTGTGTCCATCATGCTATCATTACCAGATTCTTCTT
>NZ_JAOQJR010000007.1:84261-121384 GCF_025566905.1 [Clostridium] ammoniilyticum | reverse complement strand
AAGAAGAATCTGGTAATGATAGCATGATGGACACACCTGTACCCATTCCGAACACAGAAGTTAAGCATCATCGCGGCGAAGATAGTACATTGTGCGAAAATAGCTCGTTGCCAGTTCCTTCTTTTTTTTATGTTTGTTAATTAAAAAAGCCTAACACAATCTGTTAGGCTTTTTAAATATATTGTTTTAATTTTTCTACAATTAGTTCTATTTTTTCACTATCTAATGAGGAATAGTTCATAACATAAATATTTTTATTTTCATCATTATTTTTGTAATATTGAGAAAGTGGACTTAACTTTATTCCTTTACTGTAGGCATTGTTAATAATGTCTTTTTCTGCTTTTTCACTTTTTATTTTCATTAAAAAATGAACACCGGTAGTTTCATTATAAATTTCAATCTTATTATTTAGACTGCTTGTTTGGAAAGCATTTATGATTGTATTTTGTTTTTTTAAATAATAATTTCTTAAACGATTAATATGTCTTTCAAAATGCCCGTTTTCAATAAATCTAGAAAGTGTATATTGTTCAAAATTTGAAACGGTACATGAATAAAATGAAAGACGTTTATAATATTCATCAGCTAATGATTCTGGTAATACCATATAGGACATACGGATGGTTGATGATAGAGTTTTAGTAAAGGTATTCATGTAGATGACTTTATCGGAAACATCGATACTTTGTAGGGTAGGAATTGGTTTTCCTCCTAATCTTAATTCACTATCATAATCATCTTCAATAATATAATGTTTTTCAACTTTATTTGCCCAACCTAAAAGTTCATATCTTCTTGAAATTGGTACAACAATACCTGTAGGAAAATGATGAGATGGGGAGATGTGTATTACATCAATTTTCTTTTCTTCTAATTCATTTGGATCAATTCCATATTCATCCATATCCACATATTCAAAATCAACATTCATACTTTTATAAATTTGCGCAGTTTTTGGATAACCAGGATTTTCTAAGCCATATTTAACATCGTTTCCTAAAAGTTGAATAATCAAACTATATAGATATTCTGTACCTGCACCAATAATGATTTGTTCGGGTTTAACATTCATATCTCTAAAATCTTTTAAGAAATTCGCAATGTTCTTTCTTAGTTCAAGAATTCCTCCACAAGGTGAGTTGATCATTAACTCTTCTTGATTATCTCTTAGTACTTCTTTCATGGTCTTGATCCAGGTAGTAAAGGGAAAGATATCACTTTCAGTTTGATTACTAGAAAAATCAGCTAAGTAGTGATTGTGACCACTTGTTAAAATCACTTTCTCTTTATTCATTTGTTTTTTAGAAGGAATATTTTTTAGATCAGTGACATAAAAACCTTTTTTTGGTAATGAATAAATAAATCCTTCTGACATAAGTAAACTATAGGCATTTTCAACAGTAATGATACTTACCCCAAGATTTTTTGAAAAAGGTCTTTTAGATGGTAGTCTTTCTCCTGGTTTTATATTTCCTAAAATAATATCCTTTTTTATACATTTATAAAGATATTCATAAAGAAAATCTGACCCTATATTTGTAAGATTATATGTTAACATAATTGATTACTCCTTAAACTGACCTTATTGAATATATTTAAATTGAATATTTTAATATGTTCACATTTAAGTATAATAAAAGCCATAACAAAAGTAAACAGGGGGATCAAAAAATGGCAAATGAAAGATATGCATTAAATAAACAATTAGCACAAATGTTAAAAGGTGGTGTTATTATGGATGTAACAACACCTGAACAAGCAAAAATCGCAGAAGAAGCTGGAGCATGTGCTGTTATGGCACTTGAAAGAATTCCTGCAGATATTCGTGCAGCAGGGGGAGTTGCAAGAATGTCTGATCCAAAAATGATTCAAGAAATTCAAGCAGCAGTAAGTATTCCAGTTATGGCAAAATGTCGTATTGGACACTTTGTAGAAGCACAGCTTTTACAAGCAATTGAAATTGATTATATTGATGAAAGTGAAGTTTTATCACCAGCTGATGATGTTTATCATGTCAACAAAAGAGAATTTGAAGTACCATTTGTTTGTGGAGCTAAAGATTTAGGAGAAGCACTTCGTCGTATCAATGAAGGAGCAAGTATGATTCGTACCAAAGGAGAACCAGGAACAGGAGATATCGTTCAAGCCGTTCGTCATATGAGAATGATGAATAAACAAATTGCCCAAATTTCGGCTCTTCGAAAAGATGAACTTTTCGAAGTTGCAAAACAATTACAAGTACCATATGAACTTGTAGAATATGTTCACAATCATAAAAAATTACCAGTTGTTAACTTTGCTGCTGGTGGAGTTGCAACACCTGCAGATGCCGCATTAATGATGCAATTAGGAGCAGAAGGAGTCTTTGTTGGTTCAGGAATCTTTAAATCAGGAAATCCTAAAAAACGTGCAGCAGCAATCGTTAAAGCTGTCACAAATTATACGGATGCTAAATTGATTGCAAAATTATCTGAAGATTTAGGGGAAGCAATGGTTGGTATTAATGAACAAGAAATTGAAATTTTAATGGCTGAAAGAGGTAAATAATGAAAATTGCGGTTCTTGCTTTACAAGGAGCTTTTATTGAACATGAAAAAAAGTTAGAACAATTAGGAGCGACTTGTATCGAATTAAGACAAAAAAGTGATCTTGATCAAGATTTTGATGGACTCGTATTACCTGGAGGCGAAAGTACGGTTCAAGGAAAGCTTTTAAAAGAATTAGATATGTTTGATGATTTACAAAAACGTATTCAAGATGGTTTACCAACACTTGCTACATGCGCAGGACTCATTTTATTAGCTAAGGAAATAGAAAATCAAAATCAAACTTATTTTTCAACAATACCTATGATGGTAAAAAGGAATGCCTATGGTAGACAACTAGGAAGTTTTCACACCATTGAAGAAATGAAAGGAATAGGAAAAGTACCTATGACTTTTATTCGAGCACCTTATATCGAAAGTGTACAAGAGGGTGTTGATATTCTTTCTAAAGTGAATGACAATATTATTGCTGTTCAATATAAAAATCAACTAGCACTTGCATTTCATCCCGAACTTGATGAAGATGATTCAATTCATCAGTATTTTATAAATATGATCAAAAAGTCTACGAGGTAGGCTTTTTTCTTATATAATAAAAAAGAGGTGAATAAAATGGATCATCATCTAGAAATCGTTAAAACAAATATTAAATATCCTATTGTTTTTTATAATCATCAATTTAATAAAAGTCGACCAGTAAGTTCCCACTATCATCAAGATATTGAAGTTGTATATGTCGTTTCAGGAAAAGTAGAAGCATGTATTGATGGAAAGAAAGAAATATTTTATCAAGGGGAAATGTTTATTATTAACTCACATAGTGTACATCAATTCAATTTTCCTGAATTTACACATTTATATACATATTTGTTGTCAGTTGATGTCTTTAAAGAATTTCAAATTCAATCTTATTTCTTTAAATTAAAAGCTCCATCAAACAAAGAATGGTTTAAACCTTGGTTAGAAATGAAATATATTCACCATCTTTTACCAATAGAACAACATATTTTAATGTATCAACTTTATCAAAAACTCATACAGGATTGTTTATTAGATAAAAAACAAGAAGAAAACACAAAAGAAATTTATAAAATAATAGAAGAGATAGAAAAAAGATATAACCAAGATTTAACACTTGAAATTATAGCTGAACAATTTCACTTTCATCCTAATTCACTGACCCGCTATTTTAAAAAACAAACAGGAACAACTTTTTATCAATATCTACAAAAAATAAGATTAAAACATGCTTATTATGATTTAATACATACTAACATGAAAATCATTGATATTGCTTTAAATCATGGATTTAAAAATGTAAAATCATTTGAAAATGTTTTTAAAAAAGAATATCATACAACACCAACAAAATATCGAAAAGTTAATAATTGACTATAAATTGTTAAAAAAGGCAATGAATTTCCTTTATAAAAAGAGAATAATAAAAGCAGGAGGAATCAATATGGAATGGTGGAAAAAGAGTGTTGTTTATCAAATTTATGTAAAAAGCTTTCAAGATAGTAATAATGATGGTGTGGGAGATCTACAAGGTATTATTTCAAGACTTGATTATTTAAAAACATTAGGTGTTGATGTATTATGGTTAACCCCTATTTTTAAATCTCCAAATGATGATAATGGCTATGATATTTCTGATTATAGAAGTATTCAAAGTGAATTTGGAACAATGAGTGATTTTGAGGAATTATTAGATAAAGCGCATCAAAAAGATATCAAAATTATTCTTGATTTAGTTTTTAATCATACAAGTGATGAACATTTTTGGTTTCAAGAAAGTAAAAAATCTAAAAATAATCCTTATCGAGATTATTATATTTGGAAAGAAGGAAATGAGGGAGATGTTCCAAATAATTGGACAAGCTGCTTTCAAGGCTCAGCTTGGGAACTTGATGAAAAGACAAATGAGTATTATTTGCATTTATTTTCTAAAAAACAACCTGATTTAAATTGGCAAAATCCTAAGGTAAGACAAGAATGTATTGATATTATGAATTACTGGGTAGATAAAGGTGTTGATGGTTTTCGTTTAGATGTCATTAATCTTATTAGTAAGGATGAAAGTCAATACTATGTAGACAGTACTATTAAAGGTCATCAAGTATGTGCAAATGGACCACATATTCATGAATATATTCAAGAAATGAATCAAAAAGTATTTTCTAGAAAAGAACTTTTAACAGTAGGAGAAACCCCTGCTGTAACAATCGAGGATGCTAAAAAATATGCTCCTTTAGATAATAAAGAATTAAGCATGGTCTTTCAGTTTGAACTAATGAATGTTGATGGTGCAGAAGTTAATAAATGGACAGATCAAAGATTTTCTTTAAAAGATTTAAAACAAATTATGTCGAGATGGCAAGTAGGAATGTATCAACAGGCTTGGAATTCTTTGTTCTGGAATAATCATGATCAACCACGATGTGTTTCAAGATTTGGTGATACTTCTTCTCCTTTGTGTCATGAAAAATCAGCAAAAATGTTGGCGATATGTTTACATATGATGCAAGGGACACCTTATATTTATCAAGGGGAAGAATTGGGGATGACAAATGTACCTTTTAATTCACTTGATGATTATCGAGATATTGAAACATTCAATAGCTACAAACAACTTGTAGAAATAGAAAAATCGGTAAGTCATGAAGATATGTTACGCTATATGAGAAAATCAAGTAGAGATAACGCTAGAACACCAATGCAATGGAACAAAGAAAAAAATGCAGGGTTTAGTGAACATATTCCTTGGATTATGATGAATCCAAATTATCAAACAATCAATGCTGAAGCAGAAATGAAAGATACAAATTCTATTTTTCATACTTATCAAAAATTAATTCAATTAAGAAAAGAATATGAAATCATTACTTTAGGTAAATATGAGTTAATAATGAAAGATGATGAAAATATTTATGCCTATAAACGTCTTTATCAAGATGAAGAACTTTATGTTTATTGTAATTTTAGTAATCAAGAAGTTGGTTATGATACCTCTATTCTAAATGATGAAAAAATATTAATTAAAAACTATGAAAAGCATCAAAAGGGAACTCTTAAACCTTATGAAAGTATTGTTTTCTATCAAAAAAGCAGAGCTTAGGCTCTGCTTTTACATTAAATATGATATTCCATAGGATAAGTTAAATAATCTAAACGATCTAATTCATCAACTGTAACTACACCAGCAGGTGCAACTAAAACAGTTGGAATACGATTGACAATTGTTGCACATGTATGTTCAACCGTTGCAGGTTTTACAACATGAAACTCTGTATCTGGTTCACCTGTAATTTTCCAATCACACATATCACCATCATCTTCACCATAGACTTTACCAATACATTGTGTTTCAATAACAGGACCTTGGAAAGTTTCTGTTGTTACAACAGCAGCCATTCCAATACAGTTTCCTTTTGGAATTGTTTCACCTAAAGTTGATGAATATAAGTCTGTTTCATGGAAATAAGGAACACATTTTTGTGTTTGAGATTTAATTGTCCATCCCATGCGTGCTGCTAAGGCTTCATTTGAATTCCATACATATGAAGGTTCTAATACTTCAGGATGGGCAATACTTGCTTCAAATTCTTCAGGAGTTAAACCAACACCATGAGCTTTGGCAAGAGCTAATCCATAATCTTCAACATTATAACTTACAGCACCTTCAATCTTTTTAATAGAATGACATCCACCGGCTACTAAACCAACCATATTTACCCAGAAGACATCTTCCATACCACTACCAACAAAAGTACATCCATTTTCTTTTGCAATAACATCTAATTGATTTGTACGAACTGGATCTGTTGTCCAACTATATGTTGCTTCTTCACATGTAGAAATAACACTAATTCCTCTTGACAAACATTTTACATAATGATCGAAGCAATCACTGACTAAACTAAATAAAGTAACAACGGCAATATCAGGATCTGTTTCATCTAAAACTTTATCCGCTTGATCAGAAATGCATACTCCTGTTTTAACACCAAGTTCTGCAAAATCACCAATATCCATTCCTACAATTGCGGGATTTGTATCGATAGCACCAACAATCATAGCTCCATTTTCATAAAGATAACGGATGATGTATTTTGCCATCTTTCCACAACCATATTGTACAACTTTAATCTTTTCCATAATTCATGCCTCCTATTTCTTTCACTTACATCATAGACTCTTATCCAGGAAGAGAGTCAACTATTTTTAAAAAGAAACAGGAACTTGTAATCTTAAAAACATGGAACGTTCATGATGATCAAAAATACTGAGTTCACTTAAGACTTCACAAATATAATCCCCACATATTGTAAGATGATTCATCTTACAATAATCAAGAAGACGTTTGGCATAATTGATTTCTTGATGAAAATCATCAAGATAAATACAAGCATACATTCCATTTTCAATCACTTGTATTTCTTTTTCAGGAAAATGATCATCCACAAAAACAAAAATACGATCTGAAATAAACTCTTGTTTTAAAAATCGTTCTTTATTAAGAAAAGTTCCCGCATTACAATAATAAATTTGGGGATAATGATGTGCAATCAAATCATTTTTTAATTGGGTTAAAAGATATTCATAAACATTTAAATCATGTTCATAGAAATTAATATTAGTATGCATGACATAGATCCTTCTTCGATCAATATATTCTAAAGTAATTGTCCCGCTTGGGGGTGATTTACGATATCTTTCCAAACTATAAATCGTTCTTGAAATAGCATCTTTAGTTCTTTGTAAATCATTGATTTGTATAGAAAGTTGTTGCTTTTTTTTAATTAGAATTGCTTCAATTAAATTAATATCTTCTTTATCGAGAAGTTCCTTAATTTCTTTAAGATTCATTTGCAGTTCTTTCATATATTGAATCAAATCCAAACGTGCATTTTGTTTAATATCATAATAGCGATAATTTGTCTCAGGATTAACATAAACAGGCTTCAATAAATCAAGTTCATCATACAACCTTAATGTTGTTACCGTGATATGATTCATTTTGGCCATTTCACCAATACTTAAATAATCATTATTCATAGTATTCACCTCAAATTCATTATATCAAACTCTCATGTTACATAAGAGTTATTTTAATAATTTAGGTAAAAATAGACAAATAATCTTATATTTATAAGAGATTTCCTTTTTTACAAAAGATTATGTACAATAGAGATAGTTTTAATCTTAAGAAAATCTTTAGAAATATAAAAAGAAAATATTTATAAATCATCTCTATACTTTAAGGCAAGAGGTGAGGAAGATGGAAAGAATAAACAAAATCATTTTAATAAGCTTTGTATATGCAGGTTATATATGTATTAGTTTTGCATTGTTTTCAATGCTTAGATAAGGAGTTAAAAAGGGAATGGAAAAATATCATGTATTAGTTGTCGAAGATGACAATGAAATTGCCAATGCAATTAAAATTTATTTACAAAATCAAGGATACGATGTGTATGTTGGAAATGATGGCCTTGAAGGTTTAGAAATTGTGGAAAAAGAAACAATTCATCTTGCCATTGTTGATATTATGATGCCACGTATGGATGGTCTAACAATGGTCGCAAAGTTAAGGGAAAAATATGATTTTCCAGTGATTTTTCTTTCAGCAAAATCAGAAGATATTGATAAAATCATGGGACTTAATTTAGGTGGTGATGATTATGTTACCAAACCATTTGTACCGATGGAATTGATGGCACGTGTTCGTTCCCATCTAAGACGTTATGGACGTTATTTAGATGCGACAGCACCCAAAGAAAGTGATTCTATTTATCTTTGTGGTGGTCTTGAACTGAATGTAGATACTAAAACTGTTTCAGTTGATGGCAAAAAGGTAAAAGTAACACCAATCGAATTTAAAATCTTAGAATTATTAATGAAAAATGCGGGAAAGGTTTTTTCTGCCGATGATATTTATGAACGTGTTTGGAATGAAGAAGCCATTAATAGTGAAACAGTGATGGTTCATGTTCGTAATCTAAGAGAAAAAATAGAAATTAATCCTAAAAAACCACAATATTTAAAAGTTGTTTGGGGTGTTGGATATAAAATTGATAAACAATAGGAGGAAACATGAAAAATAAAAACAGATTACTTAAAATACTTTTATTTTCTGTATTGATTATTGCCTCATTAGTCACGTATTTAAGTTATGGGGTAAAAGAAAAAACGACTTCGACTAAACTTGATCTTGATAATAATCGAAGTAGAATTACCGAAATACTTACAAGTAAAAGTATTTTATTAGATATGAGAATTCAAAGAAGAAAAGGAAATTATGATTTACTTCATTATTATGTTAAAGGTGATGATATTGATCAACTAAATGTTTATGGTGATTATTCTTTAAAAGATGTTTTTAAAGATTATATTTATAATTTAGAAGATGAAAATAATCATGATACAAAAGGAATCAAATATTATGTTTATGATAAAACAGATGAAAAAATCTTTTTCACAAATTCTAAAAAGAATTTAAAAAAAGCATTTGAAACTCAAGATAAAAAAGTATTAAATGACTATCAATGGTATACAACCATTGATTATGATGAAAATGGAAATGTTTCTCTTGAGGGAAATCAAACCAGCGATTGGGAAGGATCCTTCTACAATACTTCCTTTGATCAACTTTTTAAAAATAATTATTTAGATGAAGGTAATAGTGATATTATTAATCAAATAACCATCAATAATCCAACAAACATTAAAGTATTAATTGCGATACCTAAAAAATTACCAACAAATTGTTATTTAGAACAATTATGTTCTAAACAAGGATCCATTTCTGATGTTTTAATAACCTATGTCTTTATCATTGTTGCAGTTCTTGTCATTTTTATGTTATTTGTGCCAGTCAGAAAACTGATTGAAATTGAACCTTTTAAAACAGTTGTTAAAGTTAAATTATTCTTTATGTTCTTTATTTATATTATTTTAATTGAAATGTGGCTTGCTGGCATGACAGAAGTATTAAGGGCCTCTTGGCAAGGAACTTTTGTTTGGATGCTAAGAGAAAGAGGAATGGCTGGTGCCGGTGTTGCGATTGAACCGATTATCAATGTAGGTGGTTGGTTTGTTTTCTATGCCATGATTATGTACTTTATCTTTTATATCAAATCTATTCTTGTTTTTGGTAAAGACTTTATTAAAGAACATACGCTTGTTTGTAGTGCTTATCACTATTTTAAAGATGAAATTAAAAGCTTAACACAATTTGATTTAAAGAATCAAAAAGGAAATATCATTCTTAAAATAGGTTTAATCAGTGGTATTTGTATTGAAGGAATTCTATTATTTGTTTATTTTTTTATGGGAATTATAGGAAATCTTTATTATATTAGTCCACGTATTTATCTTATTTTTACATGTTTTATTTCTTTGATTTGTGCCATCATTATTATGTTGATTTCTAAAAAGCTACTTTCAAAAGTAAGCAATGATTATCAAGTTCTTTTACAATCAGCCAATCATTTAGCTCAAGGTGAATTTAATGATAAAATCAATCAAGATCTTGGTTTATTTAATTCCTTAAAAGATGAACTTAATTGTATCAATGATGGTTTTAAAGATGCAGTAAGTAAAGAAGTCGCATCACAAAAGATGAAAACAGAATTGATTAGTAATGTTTCTCATGATTTAAAAACACCTTTAACATCTATTATTTCTTATATTGATTTATTAAAAAATGAAGATTTATCAAAAGAACAACAAGATGAATATATTGATATTTTAGATCGTAATACTAAAAGATTAAAAACACTTATTGAAGATCTATTTGAAGTATCTAAAGTCAATAGTGGTAATATTCAATTAAATCCTATAGATTTAGATATTCATGCCTTATTACAACAAGTTCTCTTTGAATATCAAGAACAATTTGAACATCATCATTTAAATCTAAAAAATGATTATGAAAATAAAAAAATCATTTGTCATTTAGACAGTGAAAAAACTTATCGTGTTTTAGAAAATTTATGTCAAAATATCTGTAAATACGCTTTAGAACATACACGAGTTTATTTACAAATCATTGAAACGAATCAACAAGTCATTGTCGTTTTCAAAAATATTTCAGCCCATGAAATATCTAATCCAGGTGATTTAACAGAAAGATTTGTACAAGGAGATGCTTCACGTAAAAGTGAAGGATCTGGTTTAGGACTTGCCATCTGTAAAAGCTTTGTGGAGGTTCAAGGTGGAACTTTTGAAGTGAATGTAGATGGTGATCTCTTTAAGACAACAATTATCTTTCCTAAGAAAATAGAAAATGATTAAAAAGGTTATTCCCTGGATCTTACTCTTTCTCCTTCTTCTTATAATCAATACAGAAATGATTTTTATGATTTATGAAGCTATCTCATTTTTGAGATAGTTTTTCATAGTTTGAAAATAAAATTAAAAGATTAAAAAATAAGTATAATACTTTTGAAAGGATGAAAGTATGGAATTTAAGTTTTCAATCAAACTAGCAATTATTTCTTTAATTGGAAATATTATTATCGCTATAGGTGTTTCAACATGTCGTATATCACAAATGGGAATTGATCCATTTACCTCAATGACAACAGGGATTAGTGGTTTATTAAATATACCTTTAGGTGTTTTTCAAGGAAGTATTAATGCGGTCTTATTTTTAGTTTTAATTTTATTAAGTAGAAGTAATTTAAAATATTTAAATATTGGTGCCATTATTAATATGTTTTTACTCGGCTTCTTTGTACAATTCTTTAATAATGTTTATTGTCAATTATTTAATGTTTCTTCACCAGATGTTATACCATTTTCATTACCAATGAAATTCGTGGTTTTAGCGATTGGTATTTTATTTGTTACACTTGGATGTTCTTTATATATCACATCAGATCTTGGAACAGGATGTTATGATGCTTTATCTATTTATATGGCAGATGTGATGTCACCATCTTATTCAGTATGTCGTATTATGACAGATGTTGTTTGTGTTTTCATTGGGTTTACTACAGGTGGACCATTAGGAATTGCGACAATTATTTTAATGTTTGGAACAGGTCCATTAATTAGTACATGGAATAAATTGGTATCAAAACCAATTGTTGAAAAATTTGCCTAAAATATTCCTCGGTAATTGTAGAGTTATCGAGGATTTTTTTGTATAATGGACACGTTATGAAAGAAATAAAAAGAGGAATGAAAAATGGAATACCAATTGCTTTAGGCTATTTATCTGTGTCTTTTTCTTTTGGTGCGATTGCTGTATCAATGGGATTTAGTGTGATACAAGCAGTTTTGATCTCGCTATTGAATCTTACTTCAGCAGGGCAATTTGCTTCACTAGGAATTATTGCAGGACAAGGGACCTATTTAGAAATGGCGATCGTGGAATTGACCGTGAATATTCGTTATGCGTTTATGTCACTTTCACTTTCCCAAAAAGTAGATGAAAAGTTTAAAGGAATTTATAAATGGCTCTTAAGCTTTTTTATTACCGATGAAATCTTTGCCTTATCGATGCTTGAAGAAAATGTGAGTCGGACTTACTTCTTTGGGCTTGCTTCAATTTCTACGGCAGGATGGATGCTTGGAACAACCTTAGGGGCAATGCTTGGCTCTATTGTACCTACGGTCATTAGTAATGCTTTATCAATTGCTTTATACGCAATGTTTATCGCAATTATTATTCCAGGAATGAAAAAAGATAAAAATATAATTAAAGTAGTAGCTCTTGCAATTATTATCCGTTCAGGTTTTTACTACTTACCCATCATCAATCAATTATCAAGTGGTTTTGCGATGACGATTTCAGCTCTTGCAAGTGCTTTTATAGGCGCTGTGTTATTTAATAAGGGGGAAGCACATGGATAAACAGTTTTATATTTATTTAGCAATCATGTCGCTTATTACTTATGCTATTCGTGCGATACCACTTGTCTTTATTAATAAAAAAATTACGAACCCAACCATTCAATCCTTTTTGGATTATATTCCTTATACGGTCCTTGCAGCGATGACCTTCCCAGATATTTTTTATTCAACAGGTCATTTGATTTCTGGAATCGTTGCGACGATCATTATTATTTATGCGTCTTATAAAGAATTAAGTCTCATTCAAGTCGCTTGTATTGGATGCTTTGTTGTAGTAATGATTGAACTTATTTTATAGTATTTGACGCTTTTTAAAGCGTCTTTTTTTCTATGTCAAATAATTTTGACAAGAAAAAAGTCCTATGTAAAAGATGTTTGATAGACTCTATCAATAGATTATGAAAAAATGAAAATGAAAGGAGAAAGAAAATATGGAAATAGGTAAAAAACTAAAGGAGGCACGTTTAAATAGGGATTTGACTCAAGAAGTCATTGCTGAAAAACTAAATGTTTCTCGTCAAACAATATCCAATTGGGAAAATGAAAAATCTTATCCTGATATTATAAGTGTCATTGAGTTAAGCAACCTTTATTCCATAAGTCTTGATGATTTATTGAAAGGGGACGATGCAATGATGGAACATTTACAAGAAAGCACAAACGTTGTTAAAAGTAATCAAAAACTATTGAGAGCGATTATCTTAAATATTATTGTGGTAATCTTATTGGTTACACTAGGAATGTTTTTACCAAGTAAAAGTTATTATTTAGTGATGATCTTTTGTCTTGCTATTGTGAGTTCATCATTGTTGCTTTATCAAATGATTAAACGTATTTAAGGAGGAACGGATCATGGAAGTAAAAAGTATTTTAGCGATTATATGTGCGGCTATTGCACTTGTTGGGGGAATTGAAACAGTTTATCAAATTTATCAATTAACGGTGATTGATGCCACAATTCGTGGTTTAAAACATCCTAAACTATGGGGATTACTCGCAAGTAATGGAAATAATTCAAGTGGTTTATTACTTTATTTGATAGGAAGAAGAAACTATCCTATAAATTCTATTGATTCTAATCAAAAAACAAAAATGATTCAAAGAAAAAAAGCAGCAGGAATCTCTTTATGTTTTATGGTTGTAGGAATCCTTGGGTTGATTTTAAGTATAAGTTTATAATTTTTAGCACTCACCTCTTTACAGCGCTAAAAGTAAGAGCTATAATGTATTTAGAAATTAGGAAAGGTATTAATAAAGAACCTAGTTTCAAGAGTTAACACCGCTTGAAGTAACGATGCTAATGACTAAGCATTTATATTGAAAGGGGAAATGACTTATGATGATGCCTAGCTTATTTACAGAAAACTTATTTGATGATTTCTTTAATGATTTCGATGAAGATTTCTTTGGAAAGAAAAATCCATTATATGGAAAACATGCAAGAAATATGATGAAGACAGATGTCAGAGAAACTGATACGACTTATGAAGTAGATGTTGACTTACCAGGCTTCAAGAAAGAAGATATCAATGTCAACTATGAAAATGGATATTTGACAATATCAACAAGTAAAGGCTTGGATAAAGATGAAAAAGACAAAGATGGACATTATATCCGACAAGAAAGATATGTTGGAAATATGACGCGAAGCTTCTATTTAGGAGATATTCCAAAAGAAGATATCAAAGCTAAATATGAAGGTGGAGTACTTCGTTTATCAGTTCCTAAATCTGATATGAAACAAATTGAAAACACAAGTACAATTATGATTGAATAAAAGATGTAAGGGTGAAATCTTCAAAAGATTTCATCTTTTTTTTGTTTATAGGATATACTAAAGAAAATAAATTTTAAGAGGTGACGAAAATGTTATCGTCAAAAAGAGTCGTCCTTCCCTTAGTGGGAAGTTTCTTTTTGCCAGGAAAAGCAAAAGAAACAATTGAAGAAATAGAAGATCAAGAACTTGCACAAATTGCTTGGGCTGAGTATTATTTCTTTTCTGCAAAAGCCAAAGAATGTGTAGAAATCGTAGAAAAATACTTAAATCATGAAGATGTTATATTACGCTTATCGGCAGACATGTTCTATACATTTTCTAATTTAACTTTAGGAGATGCCTTTGCTGCACAATATGCCAGAGAAGACGTTTATCGATGTTTCGAAAAAATAATGAAAGAAAATACCCCTATAGAAGAAAAAGCTTCTTGTGTATTTGCTTATTATGTTATTAGTATTTTTATACATATTCCCCCTCAAGAAGAAATACCACCTTTAGAACAATATATTTCCTATTTAACACTTGAGGTTGAATCAGGGGATAGTATTGATAATGTTAAACAAAAAATTCAAGATAAAAAAGGTTTTCCCCCTGATCAACAATATCTCTATTTTAATGATCAACTTCTAGAAGACGGAAGAACATTAGCTGATTATAATATTCAAAAAGAAAGTAAACTGTGTTTATTATTAATGATGGTAAAAGAACCAATTTCTAATTTAAAAGAAGGTCAATATGAAGAAAATAAAACAGTTCAACTTACTTCTAAAACAATAGGGGCAACAATCTATTATACGAAGGATGGAAGCATGCCAAGCAAAACAACCGGTATAAAATACATAGAGCTAATAAATCTTATAGGAGTAAGGCAAAAATACATCTATTACAATTAAAGCTATAGCTACTAAAGAAGGAATGCAAAAGAGTCAAGTAAGTACATTTGTTTATACAATAAGTATTCCTACTGTGATTATAGTCGAGTTAGTGAAGCTATTTCTAGGGTAAATTCTATAGATAAAGAATTATATGAAAATTATAATAAAGTAGAAAAATCGCTTTATCAAATTGATTGGAACAAAAGTAAACAAGAACAAGCAATAGTAGATAGCTATGCAGATACTATTAATAAAGCGATTGAAGGACTTACAAAGAAAAATAAAGATTATAAAGTTACTGAAGGCGAAACTTTTGTTAAAGAAAGTGGAAAAGATATTTCAATAAGAATAGATCATGAATATACAGAAAATGTAAAAGTAGATGATCAAGAAGTTGATAAAGTAACAAAAGGTTCTACGATCATTACTTTTGGTGATATGTATTTAAATATACTTGCTGTAGGAACACATCATGTAAAAGTAACATTTGAAGATGGTATAGCTACAACAACTTTACTCATCAAAGAACAAACAAAAGATGATAATAATAGAAAAGATTCAACATCAAATAATCAAGAAACAGTAAAACCAACTATAAAAGAAGAAACAAAGACAACGGTAAAAGCTGAAAATAAAGAAGAAGTTAAAAAAGTAAAAACAGGTGATGATGAAATATTATAGGTGTTGTTTTATTATTGATAGGAAGTTTAGTTGTTTTAACTTATATTAAAAAAAAGAGAATTGAATAAAATAAATGATGGCAACTCGAATGAGTTGCTTTTTATATAAATATTTGACATTTATAAAGTTATCTATTAAAATAGTTCAAAAATGAATTATCTAAAAATGAAGGAAGTGATAATATGAATATTGATTTTGCTAGAAAATTAGAACTTGCTTATCATCAACAATGTAAAAATCTATGTAATGAATTTCATCTAAAGCAAACAGGGTTTGATATTTTGATGTTTTTGGGAAATAACCCCCAATATAAACATGCTAAAGATATTGTGGAAATAAGAAAAATCAAAGCAAACCTTGTTTCAATTCATGTGGATCAGTTAGTTGATCAAGGATATTTATCTAGGATAGATGTTCCAGGAGATCGAAGAAAAGTTGAACTAGTTTTGAATAAAAAAGCGAATGATGTTATAAAAAAAGGAAAAGCGTTTCAAAACCATTTCTTTTCTTCACTTTTTTCAGATATTGATGAAAAGCATCAAAAGATATTTAAAGAAACATTAGAACTTATGGAAAAAAATATAGATTGTTTATTGGAGGAAAAATAAATTGGAAACAAATATTTTATTTATTATTCTTGTAACCTTTTTTGCTGGAATGGGAGCAGGTCTAGGAACAGGTTTTGCAGGAATGTCAGCGGCTGCTGTTATTAGCCCAATGCTCATTGCTTTTTTGAAAATGGACCCTTATATGGCAGTAGGTATTGCTTTGTCATCAGATGTCCTTGCCAGTGCGGTTTCAGCTTATACTTATGGAAAAAATAAAAATTTAGATATTAGAAATGGTTTATTGATGATGGTAAGTGTACTTATTTTTACGGTAGTAGGTAGTTATGCGGCAAGTCTTTTACCATCTTCAACAATGGGAAGTTTTTCAGTTTTTATGACTTTTATTTTAGGAGTTAAATTTATTGTTAGACCAGTAATGACAACGAAAGAAGCGATGAATAATGTTTCTTCTAAAAAAAGAGCAATCCAATCTATAATTTGTGGAACTTGTATAGGTTTTATTTGTGGTTTTGTTGGAGCAGGTGGAGGCATGATGATGCTTCTTATCTTAACAACAGTCATGGGATATGAACTTAAAACGGCAGTAGGTACGAGTGTTTTTATTATGACCTTTACAGCCCTTACTGGAGCTATTTCACATTTTATGATTGGTGGGTTTCCTAATTTAACAGTATGGATTTTATGTATTCTCTTTACTCTTATTTGGGCAAGAATTGCTGCTTTATTTGCGAATAAAGCAACTCCTAAAACCTTAAATAGAGCAACAGGAATTGTTCTTGTTGTTCTAGGGATTGTTATCTTTTTATTTTCATAAACTAAAATTGAGGAATGAATCCTCAATTTTTTGTGCGACAGGCAGTCGCTTATATGTCATGTTTACAGGAACATGAAATTTTCTATTTACAAATGATTGTTCAAGATAGTTAGCTATAAACTTGAAATGCGTCATGGAAGCTAGAAATCCTGTAGACGAAATATCAGGCCGAAACAAAATGTGAACTGAAGGTGCGGCTGATGTTAGTATAAAAACTGTACAAGTTAAATGGAAGAATTAAACATCATTTGGTACAATGTCATAAGTAAAAAATGAAATAGAGAAAGACTATGACAAAACCAGTATTTGATGATGAATTTAAATAAGGAGTTGTAGATTATGCTAACCAACATCCTGAAGAATCCAAAGTTTCTATTGCTAAAAGATTTGGTATTGCAGACAGTACAATTCATAAATGGATAAAAGATGCAAACAACAATGGCAATAAAATTGAATCTCGAGGATCCGGTAATTTTTCTAGTGATGAGGCTAAAGAAATTGCAAGATTAAGAAAGGAATTAAAAGATACACAGGATGCGTTAGAAGTATTAAAAAAGGCTATTGGCATACTGGAAAAATAAACAAAACAGATATTTATAAAGCAGTTAAGGAAGAAAAACAAAAAGATTCTACTGTTTCTGTTTCTAGTGTGCTGAAAAAATTAGATGTAAGCAGATCAGGATTCTATGATTATTTGAAAAGAGTTCCAAGCAAAACCAAATTAAGAAAAGAAAGAATTATAAAAGAAATCAAGAAAATCCATTGTTATCTGAAAAATATGAGGATTATCATGCAATTTATGCATTTGCATATATTCTTGAAAGATATTTATGTAAAGAACAACTGTCAGAAAAAATATATTGTTTATCACAAAGAAATTTAGAATTATTAAAGAGAAATGAAAAAATATTTGATGAAATAGTTAAAAATTCATATAAAAATTGATAAGTCAAAAGAGTTACTTAAGACAAAATAGAGAAAGAAGAAATCCGAGAATAAACAGCTAAAATAGATATTGTATATTTTAGCTATTTCATTTATTATATTAGTACTATGTGTTTGGAGGTCTTATATGAAGATAACATTATTGTCAAAACCAGGTTTTTCAGGGAATATGCTGGTTCGTAAAATAGAAGAAGTAGCTAAAAGTCAATTAATGGATATTGAAGTGTTTTTAAATGAGCATTTACAAGAGGCCGATGTGGTTTTACTTACACCACAAAGATGTGAAGATTTAAAGGAAATTAAAAAGGTGGTTAAAGTGCCAGTAGGCGTAATTTCTTTAAAAGATTATGGTTTATTAGATGGAAGTAGTATTATAAAATATGCAAAACAGTTGATTCAAAAATAGAGTCAACTGTTTTTTTATGACATTTGTCATATTTACATAGATGACAAAAATCATTAAAATTAAATAAAGGGAGAATAGGAGGAAAACGCATGTCTTTTTATAAAAATAAAGCTTTAAAAATAACATGTATTGTAAGCCTTATTATGATTTGTTTTGTCTATCACCATTATTTAAACACTGATACTAAACAAATAAAATTTGGAACAACTTATATGACAATGAATAATACCTTCTATAAAGCTGTAAATAATGAAATAGAAAATGTTGTTAATAATCATGGGGATGTTTTATATACCAGAGATCCAGCTTTGGATCCTAAAAAACAAAATGAACAAATCAAAGACCTTGTTTCTTTAGGAATCGATGTTTTAATTATTAATCCTGTTGAATCTTCGAGTATTAATAAAACATTAAAAGAAGTCAAAAAAGCAGGAATTAAAATTATTGTAGTCGATGCTCCTATTAGTGATGATCAAATTGCAGATTGTACAGTTGTTTCAGATAATTATGATGCAGGAGTACAGTGTGCTAAAGATATGATGCAACGCTTTGATCATGCACGTATTGCTTTACTTGAACATTCTAAAGCCTTATCAGCGGTTGATCGTATCAACGGCTTTAAAGATACAGTTGCTTTAAATGAGAATTATCAAATAGTAGGAAGTGAAGATTGTTTAGGACAAACGGAACTTGCTTTACCTGCTTTAAATAAAATTATTCAACAAGAAATTGATTTTGATGTTGTCTTTTGTTTGAATGATCCAACGGCTTTAGGAGCACTGGCTTCTATAAAAGAAAATGATTTAGGGCATGATGTTTTTATTTATGGAGTTGATGGTTCACCAAATATTAAGAAATTGGTGGCAGAAACGAAAGCAATTGTGGGGACATCTTCACAATCACCTACTTCTTTAGGAAAAGAAACGATCAAGGTGGCTTATAAGATGTTACATCATAAAAAGTATAAACGCTCAATTATTGTGCCAACAAAATTGATTACCAAAGAAAATATAGAAGAATATGATATAACGGGGTGGCAATAATGAATCATCTTACAAGAGAATATGTTACAAAGTTAAAAGATTCATTATTGTTTATTAATGCGGTTGTTATTATCTATAATGCTTCTTTATTTTTACTTTCTACCAAATATATTTCAGTGCATTATTATGCACGTGATTTCTTAAATAAAGTATCTTATATTACTAGAACACCACAAAATATCTTTTTTGAATCTATTTTTCTTTTTATCATTATTGTTTTATTAATGAAATTAAGAGAAAAAGATAATTTAAAAATGGCGAATGGTCTTGTTTATATCGAAATTATTCTTTCATTTTTATTAATTATTTGTCTAAATGGTTCCTATAATGGAATTTTACTCTTTGTTTTTGCTGATTTACTTTATAATATGAGAAATATTAAACATATGGCTTTACTTTTATTGATTGCCTTTGGTTTATTATTGATTTCAGATTTTAATATTTTATCAAATATTATACATATGCCAAGTATTGAATCTTATTTATCATTTTATCCAAATTCAAGTCGTACATTTATGTTATTTGCTAAAAATATTTTAGCTTCATTAAATGTTGTTGTTTTTATTCTTTATCTTATTTGCCAAGTTTTAGTTCAACAAGAAGAAACAAAGAAAATCAGTAAAGAACTTCAACTTGCTTCAAAAGTCAATGATGAATTAAAAACGTATTCTGCTTTATCTGAAAAAATGGCAGAAGATAAAGAAAGAAAAAGAATTTCAAGAGAGATACATGATACTTTAGGGCATGCCTTAACAGGTATTTCGGCGGGAATTGATGCTTGTATTGCTTTGATTGATATTGATCCACAAAAGTCAAAAGAACAACTTTTGGTAATTAGTAATGTTGTTCGTGAAAGTATTAAAGATGTTCGCCGTTCTTTATATAAGTTAAGACCGGGAGCACTTGATCAAAGAACTTTAAAAGATGGTTTGATTAAAATGATTGAGGAATTTCAAAGTGTTTCTCATTTAAATGTTGACTTGTATTATGAATGGGAAAATGTTGATTTTGAAAATACGAAAGAAGATATTATTTTTAGAATTATTCAAGAAACGATGACAAACGCTTTAAGACATGGACATGCTTCTCATATTGAAATTCATCTTTTTGACGAAGAGGAAAAATATATGATTATTATGCAAGATAATGGAAGTGGCTGTAAGGAAATTCATTATGGATATGGCTTGAAACAAATGCATGAACGTGTTGCCATATTAAATGGAACGATATATTTTTATAGTGAAGAAGGATTTAGAACAGTTGTAGAAATACCAAAAATAGGAGGAAAAAAAGATGATTAAAGTGATGATTGCAGATGACCAAGAACTTATTAGACAGTCTTTACAAATTGTTTTATCAACACATGAAGATTTAAAAATCGTAGATGCTGTTGAAAATGGTTTTGCAGTTCTTGAGAGTATAAAAAAAGAAAGGCCAGATGTCATTTTAATGGATATTCGTATGCCAGAAATGGACGGTGTTTATTGTACAAAGGCGGTCAAAGAAAAATATCCAGATATTAAAATCATTATCCTTACCACTTTTGATGATGATGAATTTGTCTTTAGTGCTTTAAAATATGGAGCAAGCGGTTATTTATTAAAAGGCGTCAGCATGGATGAACTTTATCATGCCATTTGTACAGTTTATAATGGTGGAGCGATGATTAATCCTGATATTGCGACAAAAGTATTTAAACTTTTTTCCAAGATGTCTATGAGTAATTATGCTATCCAAGTCGATGATTCTTTATCAAAAGATTTGACACAGGCTGAATTGAAAGTCATTCAACAAGTTGGTTTTGGTTTATCTAATAAAGAAATTGCTCAAAAACTTTATTTATCAGAAGGAACTGTGCGTAATTATGTTAGCATTGTTTTGTCAAAATTAGAATTACGTGATCGTACGCAACTTGCCATCTGGGCTGTTCAAACAGGAGTCACAATGCAAGAATTTGGTGACGATAATGACTAGAATAAAAAAGAGTATTCTAACATTAGTAAGTCTTTCTTTAGTTCTTATTTATTGCTTGATCAATGATCCAAGTCGTGATATTACTCTTACTTTAGGACTTTATGCAGGAAGTAGTTGGGATGTGCCTAATGGGGAAAGTTATCAAGTTATTGATCAAGCAATCAAGAAATTTGAAAAGAAATACCCCAATGTTCATATTGAATATAAAAGTGGAATTATAAAAGATGATTATTCTTCATGGCTTGCTAATGAAATTACCAAAGGAACAACACCTGATGTGTTTATGGTACTTCCTGATGATTTTAATACGTTATCTTCTATTGGTATTTTAAAGAATTTAGATCGGCTTATTAAAGAAGAACGAATAGATACTTCTCTTTTTTATCAAAGTGCTTTATTTGCTGGAAATAATGGAAGTCAATATGCACTTCCTTATGAAATCAATCCAACAATTATGTGTATCAATCATGATTTACTTACCAAAGAAGGTATTGCTATTCCTTCAAGTAATTGGACTATTGATGATTTTTATAATATTAGTAATCAAGTTACAAAGGATACAAATAATGATGGTGTCATCGATCAATATGGCTATTATGGCTTTGATTGGCCAGATGTTCTTGATTGTTATGGGTTACAAGTTTTTAAAGAAGATAATTGTCATCTTGATAAAAAAGAAGTCAAAGAAGCGTTTTTATATTTGACAAAACTTAAAGCTTTATCAAATGGCTATCAAGTTTCATCAGAAGATTTTGATCAAGGGAAAGTCGCTTTTTGTCCTTTGACCTTTGCTCAATATCGTACCTACCAACCTTATCCTTATCGTATTAGTAAATATACATCTTTTAAATGGAGTTGTATTTCAATTCCAGGGACAAAATCAAATACGATTACAACACATTTAGACACTTCATTAATAGGAATGTCTTCACAAACAAAGCATCAAGAAATAGCGTGGGAATTTTTAAAAATGTTGACGATGGATGAAGATATTCAACAATCTCTACTTGATAATTCGAAGGGAGCCTCTCCTTTAAAGCAGGTCATGTTATCAAAGAAAACAAAGGAAATCTTAGTAAAAGATACAGTCTCCTATGCTTCTTTAGATTCAGATGTTTTAAATAGAATTTTAGAAAACACGTTAGTAGAACCAAAGTTTAAAGAATATGAAAATATTCTAGAAAAAGCAGATTATTTGATTAATCAAAGTATTGATCAAGGAACGATTGATAATGATCTTAATAAGATACAGAAGAAATTAGAAAATGAATTGAAATAGATAGCTTTTGGCTATCTTTTTTATTTATGACAAATGTCATAGTAGGAATGATATTTGTCAATTTTTTATGATTTTTGTCACTTAAAAGTCATGATTGAAGACACGTTGCAAGTACTTTCATATTTGGTATTCTATAGGTGCAAGGAGGGAAGGACATGAAATATTTAGTATTGGTAAGTCATGGTGAATTTGCAGCTGGTTTAAAAACATCATTAATGATGTTGGCAGGACAAAGAGATGATGTGATTGCTTCAGGTTTACCTGATGGAAAGACAGCAGATGAATTTGCGGAAATCTTTAAAGAAAGTGTTAAGGACATTCATGAAGATGATGAAATTGTTTTATTAGCGGATATTGTAGGAGGATCACCACTTACAACTGCTTTAAATGTTTTAGCTGAAAAAGGTTTAATGGAAAAGACAACAACAATTGGTGGGATGAATTTACCATTAGCCCTTACTTCAGTATTAATGAAAGATACTTTACAAGGGGATTCCTTTGTACAAGCTGTCTTAAGTGAAGCAACAACAGCTTTACAAGAATTTAAGGTCGTAGAAGACGACGAAGATGATATTTAAGGAGGAAGAAAGATGTCAGTATCATTTATTAGAATTGATGATCGTATGATTCACGGTCAAACATGTACACGTTGGGCAAGAGAATACCCATGCGATGGTTTGGTAGCAGTAAACGATAAAGCCGCAAATAATTCAGTATTAAAAGCAGCTTACAAATCAGCCAGTGGAAAGAAAACATTTGTATGGACAATGGATGCTTGGCAAAAGAAGAGTCAAAAGGTTTTAGATAGTCAAGATCAATATTTCTTAATTACTAAAAATCCTATTGATATGAAAAAAATTCTTGTTGATCAAGGATTTGATTGTGGTATTAAAACAGTTATTGTTGGACCTTGTAATGATCGTGAAGGGGCAACAAAACTAGGAAACAATCAATCCATTACACAAGAAGAAGCCGAAGCTTTTGAAGCTTTAGCTAAAGCAGGTTATACAATCAAATTTGCTTTATTACCAGATGTTTCAATTGGAACATGGGATGATTTTAAAGGAAAATTTGGTTTTTAACAAATATATAAATAAAGGGGAAGAAAAATTATGACAATTAGTTGGTTACAAGCGGCATTACTTGGTTTATTTGCTTGTTTATCAAGTATGCCAGGATTAGGTGGTACTTCCTTTGGTAACTACACATTAGGTCGTCCTTTAATTGGGGGACTTGTTTGTGGGATTATCTTAGGAGATATCAAAACAGGTATTTTAGTAGGGGCAGCAATGCAAGTTGTCTACATTGCATTAGTTACTCCAGGTGGAACCGTTTCAGCAGATGTTCGTGCTGTAAGTTACATTGGGATTCCACTTGCTATGGTAGCGTTAAATAGTTATGGTTTATCTGCTGCCACAAAAGAAGGAGCAGCTCTTGCAACTTCATTTGGAACAATGGTTGGTACTTTAGGTACAGTATTATTCTATGGAACAGCAACAATCAACTTAGCATGGCAACATGTTGGATGGAAAGCTGTTGAAAAAGGGAATTATCACAAGTTATATATTGTAGATATGGTATTACCTTGGATTTCACATATTTTATGTTCATTTATTCCAGCCTTAATTATGTGTAAATTAGGGGCAGATGTTGTTGAACTTATTAAAACAACATTACCGATGGATGGTTTAGCTATGAAAACTTTATTTACAGTTGGATCATTATTACCATGTGTCGGAATTGCAATTTTATTAAAACAAATTATTACAAAAGCAGTTGATTTCATTCCATTTTTCTTTGGATTTACTCTTGCTGCTTCAATGGGAATCAATTTAGTTGCAGCAACAGTGATCGCTGGTATGTTTGCTTTAATTAACTACAAATTAAAAATGTTACAAAATCAAAGAGTAGCTGCACCTGCAGGAGACTTTGATGATGAAGATGAGGAGGATATTTAAGATGGAAAAGAAACTATCTAAAAAAACATTAACTAAATCCTTCCACAATTGGTATTATGGAAACTTAACATGCTTCTCTCAAGAACATATGCAAACTTTTGGTTATCTATGCTCTATGTTACCAGTAGTAGAAGAACTTTATGATAAAAAAGAAGATCAAGCAAGATCAATGAAAACATATACTGCTTTCTTTAATACAGAACCTCAACTTGGTACTGTTATTGTTGGGATGACAGCTGGGTTAGAAGAAGCACGTGCCAACGGAACAGAAGATGTTGATGATGAAACAATCAACGGTTTAAGAGCTGGTTTGATGGGACCAATCGCCGGTATTGGGGATTCCCTAGTTGTCGGAACAGTTATTCCTATTTTACTTGGTATTGCTTTAGGTATGTCTACAGGAGGTTCTCCTCTTGGAGCTATCATGTACATCATTGTATGGAACTTATTTGCTTACTTTGGAATGAAATTCTTATATTTCAAAGGATATGAATTAGGTGGAAAAGCGGTTGATTTCTTAGTTGGTCCTCAAGGGGAAGCTTTAAGAGAATCAGTCACAATGTTAGGTGGTATTGTTATCGGTGCTGTATCAGCAACATGGATTTCCGTAACAACTTCATTTACGATGACAGCAGCTGGAGCTAAAAAACCTTTCTTAGATTTACAAAAAACATTAGATGGTGTTTATCCAGGATTATTAACAGCTGTCTTTGTTGTTGGATGTTGGTATTTATTATCTAAAAAGAAAATGTCACCAATTAAAGTAATGTTATTATTAGTTGTTGTTGCCTTTATTGGTGTATTTGTTGGATTCTTCAATCCAGGATTATCTTATTAAAAGGAGAAAAAAGATGAATAGTCAAGAAAAACAAGGATATATAGATGAAATTAACTATCAAAAGAAAATGATTCATAATCTTATAAAATGGTTACGCAATTTGTTCTTCCTTTCCTCTCTGGGAGTCTTATTGATGTATTATTTTTCAAATATCCTATTTGTAAAAATCTTTGCAATCATATTAATAATAATATCTATATTAGCGATTATCCTTGTTGGAAAGGCTATTTACAGTGGTAAGAAAAACATAAATAAAATTGTTGATCAGTTTTCCTTCAAATATAAAAACTCTCTATAACTCATACAAAAAACCGCTTAGGCGGTTTTTATGTTATACTTTATCTGGTGATATTATGATAACAAATAAAATCAATACAATTTTAAATAACAGTCAACAAGGTGATATCGATTATACGATCTGTAACTATATTAAAATGAATTTAAAAGAAGTTGCTTTTATGTCCATTGAAGAACTTGCAAGAAAAAGCTATGTTTCAAAAGCAAAGATCTCTAAATTTATCAAAAAATTAGGTTATGATAATTATATTGCCTTTAAAGATGATTGTTTATTAGAATTAGAAATTAGAAAACAAGTAACAAATACCAACTATTTTCTTACAAAGAAGCACCTTCATGATTCATTATCTTGGATTGAAAAGAATTTAATGAAGATTGAACAAAGTCAAATCGATTACTTTGTAAGAAAAATAAAAGAAGCTAAGCATATTTATCTTTATGGAGTTGCTTATTCACATTTACTTTGTCAATATGTTCAATACGAAGGAGATCTTTTTCAAAAAAATATTCTTGTTTTAGATGAAAATGAGGTAGCTATTGATCGGTTAAAAGAGGATGATTTATTGATTGTTATTGGTGTAGAAGAAGATGCTTTAAGTAAACAATCTTCACGTTGTTTACGAAAGCTTTTAAGAAATCAAGGAAATAAACTTTTGCTTTCAACCCAATTGATTGATCAAACAATGTTGAAATCTTTTGAAGGGACTTTGCTTGTATCTATCGATCATTTAGAAATGAAAGAAAGAAGACTTCTTTTTCGTTATTTAATAGATATGTTGGTATCACGTTAATTTGAGTTAGAATGTGCTTAAGGCACATTTTTTTCATCTTGTCAAGAAAGTTTATGAAATATAAAAAAGAAAAGAAATTTATTTATTTTAAAGTAAAGTAATCCATAAGGAGGGCTTATGGAAGAAAAATTAACTATTAAACAATTATTCGCTATTTTAGCCGCAGGTTTGTTTTCTTTTTGTGGTGTTTTGATTGAAACAGCGACAAATATTACTTTTCCTACATTGATGAATGAGTTTCATATTTCAACATCACTTGTTCAATGGATGACAACAGGAAATTTATTGATGATGGGTATTATGATTCCTATTTCATCTTATTTAAAAAGAAGATTTCAGACAAAAAAATTATTTTTGATAGCAGGGTTCTTATTTTCAATAGGATTGATTGTTGATGTCTTTGCACAACAGTTTACTTTATTGCTTATAGGAAGATTTATACAAGGAGCGGGGGTAGGAATTGCACTTCCTATGATGTATAACATCATTTTAGAAGAATCACCGGAAAGACTTCTTGGTTTAATGATGGGATGTGGTTCTTTTGTGACAGCTGCAGCACCCGCTATTGGACCAACTTTTGGGGGAATTATGACACAATATTTTACTTGGCGCTATATTTTTATTTGCGTTTTACCAGTTATTGTTCTGGCAAGTTTTATAGGTTATTTTTGTATGAGTGAACAAATAATTAATAAACATGAAAAATTTGATCTTTTAAGTTTTATAGCGGTAGCGTTAGCTTTTGTTTCTTTAATTATGGGGTTTTCTAATTTAAATCAGATAGTTGATGATTTAGTATTTGTTTTGGGTTGCTTTATTATTGGAATAATCAGTTTATATTATTTTACTAAAAGACAACTGCATATTAAAAATTCCTTAATTCGTATAGAAATATTTAATCATAAAGGTTTTACGTTTCATACTTTAGCTATTATGTTTCTACAAATGACAACACTTGGATATGGTTTATTGTTACCGACATTTGTTCAAATTGTTTTAAAACAACCAGCAACAGATGCAGGGGTCGTTTTACTTCCAGGAGCCATTGTTGGTGCTGTGTTTGCGCCAATAGGTGGATTGATACTTGATCGACTTGGTGCTAAAAAGCCAATTGTTCTAGGGTTATGCTGTAGCTTTATTGCCACATTTTGTTTCTTATTCTTTTTTGAAAATCTTACATACCAATCATGTATCTTATTCTATTTTATTTATAGTTTAGGCATTGGTTTAATTGTTGGTAATACCATGACATCTGCGATGTCTCATTTACCAAAAAATCTACAGGCAGATGGGAATGCTACGTTACAAACATTGATGCAACTTTCAGGGGGAATAGGAACATCCATTACAGCAACTATTTTAGCGTTTGTACAACAAGGAACAAACTTATATGATGGGACAAATAGAGGTGCATTGTTTGTTTTGATTTTTTTAATGTTTAATATTAATATTGTTATTTTAAGTCAATATTTTGCTTTTAAAGGAGGAAAGAAAAATGAATTTTAAAGATAAAGTGGTTGTAATTACCGGAGGAACAAGTGGTATTGGAAAGCAAGCAGCTATTGAGTTTTCAAGAAAAGGAGCCCATGTTGTTGCTTTTACTGTAGATAAAGAAGAAGTATGTAAGGAAGCTATTAAAGAAATAGGAAATGATGCATCTTATATTCATTGTGATGTTTCTAAAGAAGAAGATGTAAAAAAAGCTATTGAAGAAGTTGTTTTAAAATATGGACGTCTTGATTGTGCATTTAATAATGCGGGTATTGGACCAGATGGTGTACGTATGCCTTATGAATCATTAACAGAAATTTCTGAAAAAACATGGGATTTAGTAGTTGATGTGGATATGAAAGGTGTTTTTCTTTGTTTAAAATACGAATTATTACAAATGCAAAAACAAGGATTTGGTACAATTGTTAATACGGCTTCTATTGGAGGGTATAAAATGGCACCTGGATTTGCTGCTTATGGTCCAGCTAAAGCAGCAGTTATTGCTTTAACAGAAATGGCAGCTTTAGAAAATGCGGCATTTGGTATTCGTGTCAATGCCATTTGTCCAGGTCCAACCATGGGAACAGAACTTACCAAAAATTCACTTTCAACTAATCCTCATGAAGAAGCAATGTTGAAAGAACATGTGATTCCTATGAAAAAACTAGCGACGACTCAAGAAGTCGTGAACGCTGTCTTATGGTTAAGTAGTGAAGAAGCAAGTCATACAACAGGACAAAAAATATTTATAGATGGTGGAATGCATATTGCATAGGAGGAAAAAAGATGATTAAACATGTGTCAGTATTTACTTTAAAAGATAAAATGGAAATAGATCATTTTATTACTTTATTAGAAGAAGTAGGAAATGATTGTTCACTTATTGTAAACAGTGAAGTTGGGTGCAATATCAGTAAACAACCAGCGATAGGCCCTCATTTTGGGGATATTATTCAAATTATTGAATTTAAAGATGAAGCTGATTTGAAAGCTTATCCAACTTCTAAAGAACATCAAAGATTATTAAAAGAAGGTCCAGAGATGAAAACTGTTACTGCTATCGATTATTACATTTAAAAGCCTCGTTTAAGAGGCTTTTAAATGTTTATGATAAAGTAAACTACAAAGAAGTGCACCAATCGGAACGGTTAAAATAATACCTAATGTTCCTGTAATTCCTTGAGCTATTTCAATTGCAATAAAATCAGAATTCATTAATTGAGGATATTGAATTTGATAAGCAAAAAATGCAAGTAAAATTGTCATTGAACTTCCAGTAAAAGCTAGAATCAATGTATTACACATCGTTCCAATCATATCTTTTCCAATATTAATACCAGATTTAAATAATTGTGATTTAGTAATTTGTGGATTAAGTGCCTTAACTTCATATAAAGAAGAAGCGATTGACATACCTACATCCATGACTGCTCCTAATCCAGAAATTAAGATTCCAGAAAATAAAACTTCATTAATTTTTAGTCCTGTTTGTTGAGAAATAATAATCAAGGCTTCAGCTTGATCAGTATTAAATCCTGAAATATGAATAAGCTGACTTAATACTAAAAAAGAAAGTCCACTAATAATAACACCTAGCGATGTGGCGATTACAGCTACCCAAGTTTTTATAGAAGCTCCATTAAGCATGAATAATGAATATCCGGTTGTTAAAATAACAATAAAGATAGTTGAAATAATTGGTGAAAAGCCACTAAAAATCATTGGCAGCAATAAACCTACAATGGCATAGAGAGTAAAGGCTAAACTGATAATCGTTCGCATTCCTTTTGATTTGCCAATCATTAAAATAATGATTAAAAGTAAACCTACAAAACCATAAATATATGGAGTACGATAATAATTATAAGCTGTAATTAAAGTATTATCAGATTCGGGATTATCAATACAAGCAATAAATGTTTCTCCATTTTTAAGACGTACATTATGTGTTGTTGAAAGATAATTATCGATATAAACTTTTTTATTTTTATAAGATCCATCCAGTATCTCAACATATAAACTTTGTACACCATAATATCTATTTGTTGTTTCATCTTTTTTTGATTGATCATCAATTACACGCAGTACTTTAGCTTTACTATAACTTAAAGATGACGAATTTTGAATTGCAACAGGACTATAAACCTGACTATGAAAAAAATAGACACCAAGTGTAAAAATAAAAGTAATGATGAGAAGGATAAGATCACATTTATGAATTTTTTTTAACATGATATCTCCTTATGAAAGAACCTGTTTATGATAAACAGGTCCTGTTTTAATATATATTATTTTAAATAATTAGTTTTCTTTTTTCTTTGTTTTAATAACAATGATAGCTCCAGCAATAATGGACATTGTTGAGGCGATTTCTAAAGCAAGAAGTGGAGTATCATCACCAGTTTTTACTTTAGAAGATGTTGAGTTATCTTTTTTATTTGTAGATGAAGTATTATCTTTTTTATCAGTTGTCGAAGAAACAGATTGATTTGTTTCTTTTTTAACTAATTGATCTTTAACTTCTTTTAAAGTGTTATAAGCTGTTTCAACATCTTGATTTGTAGCATCATTCTTATTAAGAACTGTTTTAGCAGCTACTAAAGCATCTTGTAATTTAGTAAATGATTCTTTTGTATAAGTTGAATCATCGATTTGACTACATTCATTAATTAATTTTCCTAATTCTGTTTTATCAACAGTTTCAGTTGATGTTTTATTGATTGTAAAATCATCAACAACAGATAAATCAGAAGTACGATAAGTTACAATCTTTAATTGATTATCTTTAACATCTAATTTTGTAATATTTGGTGTATGTTCTTGATTTTTAACAGCAATATAATCACCACTTAAATTAGAAGTAAATTCATAATACTTACTACCACTTGCTGAGTTAGCAGTAATATAAGTAAGACCTTTAGGATCAGTGACTTCATGAATTGGATTACCATTTTGATCAAATGATTCATCTTTTAAAGCAGTTGTACCATCCATTAACATACTACGTGTATAAACGTGGTCATGTCCCATTAAAACTAAGTCAATACCATTTTGACTAAACATAGGAGCAAGAGTATCTCTTCTTGCTAAAATATCATTATCACTTGCATGAGATGCTGATGAATAAATTGAGTGATGGAAGACAACGATTTTCCATTTGATATCTTGATTATCTTTTGTTTTAGCAAGAGTATTTTTAATGAATTCTTCATGTTCAGCAGTACTTCTGTTATTTGAGTTTAAAACAAGCATTAATGCATTGTTATAAATATAATAGTAATCCCCTTGGGCATTTCCTTGACCACTGCTTCCTAAGTTGCTGACATTTGGTAAGTTAAAGTGATCATTATAAGCAGTACCTGCATAATCATGGTTTCCTACAGCATTTGCAAATGGTGTAGAGTAAACCACACTTCCTTGATAGTTAGATAGATAAGCATCATATTGAGATTCATTTTTACCAGCTTCTACGTGGTCACCAGCATTTTGAATAAAGTGTACATCTTTAAATAATGGATTTGTATTGACTAAATCTAAAGTGTTTTTCCATCCATCTTTATCAGAGGCTAAATCACCAGAAGAACCTAATTGTGGATCTCCCGCAAATAAGAAACTAAAATCACCTTTAGATTTCGTTGTTGTTGTATAAGTATCTGACCAATGACCATTATTTCCAACACGATAAACATAAGCAGTATTTTCTTCTAAATCACTCATTGTTGCTTTATTAGCGTAATATCCATCAGCTTGTGCTTTTTCAATTTTAGAGTTTACTGTTTTCGCTTTAGCTTTAGGAAATTCATTTCCAGTCATATCTGCTTTTTTAGCAAATTGAATTTGTCCATTTGTACTATCTGTTGAAAACCAGTTTAAATTAAGTTCAGTTGGTGTACTTCCTACAGATAAAGAAATAGCTTTTAGACTTTCTCTTTCAGGTAATAAGCTTTCATCAGGATTGATTCCTAATTCATTAAGTTTAAAATATCCTTCACTGGTTTCATTACTTTTATGAATTTCAAAGGCAATAACATTTTTACCATTTGTAAGCATATCTTTAATATCTCTAAAATAGAGATCTGCAGTTTTTACACTTGAAGAAGTTTCTTTACTTCCATATCCCATGTTATCTTTATGATTACCATTTCCACCATCTTGGCTGCGGTAACCTTCATCAGGTACATTTAAGGCAGTTAATTGTTGACCGTTGATATAAACAATCACAGCATCTTTATAATTAAAACTTAAATGAATACCATTGACAGCACTTGCTTGATCAACATTAAAATAACCTCTAAAGAAATAAGCACGAGATGTTTTATTTAATGTTCCTTTTTCTGTAGAAAATTCTCCTGTTTGTTCTTTCCATTCATTGTCATTGTATTGACCATTTAAAGAAGCGTTATCGCCATCTTTATAAGTACGTGTCCATCCCGTATATTGTCCCCATTTATCTTTGGCTTGTGTACCATCGGCTGGATCAGTGTTTGTATCTAAATATTTAATTGTTGTGTCTTGATTCATGACAACAGTTCCTTTGTTGACTGTTTGATCACCTTGAAGTGCTATAACATTTGAAAAACTGTTAATAGCTAATGGTGAAACGGATGTCAATGACATCGCTGATAATACAGATAATGCAATTAATTTGTTTTTTTTGTTCATAAATTTTCTCCTTTTTCTATCGAAATTATAGAGGAGATCAGAATAATCAAAAATCAAAATAGAGTAAAAGATTGTTTAAGAAAATGTAAATTAAATTATCATTCAGTCAAAACATATGACCAAACATTCAAAATGCGATTGACATAATGAATGAACGGTCATATAATGAACACGTAAGAGGTGATCAGTATGGATAATCAGCGCCATCAAATTATTTTAAATGAATTAGATAAAAAAGGAAATGTGACTGTAGCTTCCCTTGTTGAACTTACAGGAGCGAGTGAATCAAGTATACGAAGAGATTTAGTAGAACTTGATCATCAAGGATTCTTAAAAAGAGTTCATGGGGGTGCAACCCTTATTCCTAAGGTAACACAAACGATTGAAGATCCATTAGGGAAAAGACAATTATTAAATGCTGATGAAAAGAAAAAAATTGCAAAGTATGCAGCAGGAATGATTGAAGCCAATGATGTAGTTTATTTAGATGCAGGTTCATCAACTTTAGAGTTGATAGAATATTTAGATCAAAAAGAAGCACACTATATTACTAATGGTTTAATGCAAGCTCAACAATTGACCCTTAAAGGATTTCATGTAGTATGTCTTGGTGGAGAAGTGAGAAATATTACAGGGGCATGTGTGGGGGCTAATACGATGAAGTCATTAAGTCGTTATCATTTTTCTAAAGGTTTCTTTGGAACAAATGGCATTGATTTAATGAATGGTTTTACGACACCAGATAGTGAAGAAGCTGCTATTAAGGAATTGGCTATGGAACGTTGTCAAATGAGTTATGTTTTATCGGATCATAGTAAATTTAATAAGGTATATCATGTGACCTTTGGTCAAATAAATGATGCGGTGATTATTACAGATCATTGTGAAAAAGAAATTAAAGAACAAGCGACAGTTGTGGAGGTTAGAGATTAATGATTTATACAATTACTTTTAATCCATCTTTGGATTATATTATGCATGTTGATTGTTTTGAAGAAGGGGAAACAAACCGTTCAAAACAAGAAGAAATTTATCCTGGAGGAAAAGGATTCAATGTTTCAACAATTTTAAGTCGTTTGAATCTTGAAACAACAGCTTTAGGGTTTGTTGCAGGATTTACAGGTGAAGAAATTGTTAAAGAATTAAAAGAAAGAGGATTTAAATGTGATTTATGTCAGTTAGAAAATGGTCTTTCAAGAATTAATGTGAAGATGAAAGGTGCTAAAGAAACTGAAATTAATGGAAGTGGTCCAGATATTCCTCAAGAAAAACTAGATGAATTATTTGATAAATTAAATCAATTACAAGAAAATGATATTTTAGTTCTTGCTGGAAGTATTCCATCATCATTACCTAATGATATTTATGAACAAATTATGAAAAAACTCGATCAACAAGGAATTAAAATCATTGTTGACGCAACGAATGATTTATTAAAGAAAGTATTACCTTATCATCCTTTCTTAATTAAACCAAATCATCGTGAATTAGAAGAATTATTCAATGTCAGAATTGAAAATAAAGAAGATCTTATTCACTATGCTCGAAAACTTCAAGAACAAGGAGCAATCAATGTGCTTGTTTCTCTTGGAAAAGATGGTGCTATTTTAGTCAGTGAAGATGGTCATGTTTATTATTGTGCTGGTGCTAAAGGAAAATTATTAAATAGTGTTGGTAGTGGAGATAGTATGGTTGCTGGATTCATTGCTGGATATTTAAAAGATAAAAAATATGATGAAGCTTTAAAATTAGGAAGTGCTTGTGGCGGAGCAACAGCATTTAGTGAAGATCTTGCCGAAGCTTCCATGATTCAAGAAGTCTATAAACAATTACAAGTGGAGGAACTATAAATGAAAATCTTAGATTTATTAAAAGATGTTTCAATTGATGTAAATGCTACATGTTCAAATAAAGATGAAGCCATTGATACATTAGTTTCATTAATGGCAAAACAAGGAAACTTAAATGATCAAGATGTTTATAAACAAGGAATTTATGCCCGTGAAGAATTAAGTACAACAGGAATTGGGGAAGGAATTGCGATTCCTCATGCTCAAAGTGAAGCTGTAAATGCCCCAGGACTTGCAGCCATGGTTGTTAAAGACGGTGTCGATTATCAATCTTTAGATAATCAACCAGCAAAACTTTTCTTTATGATTGCAGTTCCTAAAACAGGTGGAAACGAACATCTACAAATTCTTGCAATGTTGTCACAAATGTTGATGGATACAGACTTTAAAGATTCTTTAATTAATGCACAAAGTGTAGAAGAATTTATGGATTTGATCAATCAAAAAGAAGATGTACAAAAAGCTAAAGAAGAAGAAAAAGAAGAAGCGCAAAAAGAATTTACAGGAACTTATCGTTTGCTTGCAGTAACTGCTTGTCCTACAGGTATTGCGCATACGTATATGGCAGCTGAAGCTTTAGAAGAAAAAGCAAAACAAATGGGAATTACAATCAAAGTCGAAACTGATGGTAGTGGCGGAACTAAAAATGCTCCAACTGCTAAAGAAATTGAAGAATGTGAAGCGATTATTGTAGCTGCTGATAAAAATGTTGAAATGGCTCGTTTTGATGGAAAACCTGTCATTCAAGTCAAAGTGGCAGATGGGATCAATAAAGCAGAAGAGTTAATTAATGAAGCTTTAAGTGGAAACGCTCCAATCTATCATACAGATCATGCATCAACAACAGTTGAAAGTGAAAGTGATGAAAGTGTTGGTCGTCAAATCTATAAACATTTAATGAATGGTGTCAGTCATATGTTACCATTTGTTATTGGTGGAGGTATTTTAATTGCCTTAGCTTTCTTATTTGATGATTATACAATTGATCCAAGTAACTTTGGTAAAAATACACCATTAGCTGCTTTCTTTAAAACAACAGGAGATACAGCCTTTGGATTTATGTTACCAATCCTTGCAGGATATATTTCAATGTCAATTTCAGATCGTCCAGGTCTAGCTGTTGGATTTGTTGGTGGAGCCTTAGCTAGCCAAGGAAATTCAGGATTTTTAGGAGCACTTGTTGCTGGTTTTGCAGCTGGGTATTTAATGAAGGGGTTACGTAAATTATTTGATTATTTACCAGATGCTTTTGAAGGATTAAAACCAGTTCTTTTATATCCATTCTTTGGATTATTATTAATGGCATTACTTATGACATTTATTATCAATCCACCTGTTGCTGCTATCAATACAGCTCTTACAAATGCTTTAAATTCAATGGGTGGTTCAAGTAAAGTTATTTTAGGAATGTTACTTGGTGGTATGATGGCTATTGATATGGGTGGTCCAATCAATAAAGCAGCTTATGTTTTCGGAACTGCATCGATTGCTTCAGGAAACTATGATATCATGGCAGCTGTTATGATTGGTGGGATGGTTCCACCTCTAGCTATTGCGCTTGCAACATTCTTCTTTAAAAATCGTTTTACTAAAAAAGAACAACAAACAACACTTACAAATGTTATTATGGGATTATCATTTATTACTGAAGGAGCAATTCCATTTGCAGCCTCTGATCCATTACATATCTTACCTGCATGTGTCGCTGGTTCAGCAGTTGCTGGTGCTTTATCAATGTTCTTTAACTGTACATTAATGGCTCCTCATGGTGGTATCTTTGTAATCGGTGTTATCTCTAATCCTCTTGGATACTTATTTGCCTTAGCTGTTGGTTCAGTTGTTGGAATGTTTGGTTTAGCTTTATTGAAGAAACCTTTAAAATAATAATGAATTCTAGGTGAAAACCTAGAATTTTTTTTGTTAAAAGGGGAATCCTATTTTTGAAAGGAACATATATAATGAATAATGATACAATTTTATTACTTAAAGAATGTGATTCAGGATTAAAAATGGCAATTTCTTCTTTAGATGAGGTACTCGATGTGATAAAAAATCAAAAATTCAAAGAAATCTGTATTACTTCAAAAAATAAACATCAAATTTTAAAAAATGAAGTAGATCATTTATTAAAAGAACATCATCTTCAAGAAAAAGAACCTTCATTACTCGCAAAAAGCATGTCATGGTTAAAAATGAATTTTAAAATACAAATGAATGAAGATGATCAAACAATTGCTTCACTTCTTTTTGAAGGATGTTCTATGGGAATAGAAACACTTTATAAATATTTGCATCAATATGAAAATGCTTCATCAAAAATAAAAGAAGTGACAGAAAAACTTATTGAAATTGAAAAAGAACTATCGCAAAATATACAAAATTATTTATAAATAACTACGAAACAAACTCGTTTCGTAACTTTTTTCTTAATAAACCATTTGACACATCTTTTTAAATAAG
>NZ_JAOQJR010000007.1:51418-83959 GCF_025566905.1 [Clostridium] ammoniilyticum | reverse complement strand
TGATTATTTATATATTTTAGATGTTGAAAATGATGAATATTTTATTTCACCTCATGCTGCAGTAAGATTTAAAATGGATAATGCTTATTTTAAAAATCCTGTTAAAGAATTTAAAAAATTTGTTTATTATAAAGATTATGATTTAGTTGTAGAGGATCTAAATAAGATTTTATCTGGAGAAAAGACCTATCACAATATGCAGTATAGATGGCTAAATGATGAAAGTTTACCTGTTTGGATCAATTGTCGAGGACAGGCAATTATTGAAAATCATCAAGTAAAATATTTAATTGGGTGTATTAATGAAATTGGTAAAAAACAGTATGCTGATAATGTAAGTGGATTGTTAGGAGAAGAAAGTTTTAAAAATTTTATTTATCCAATTGATGATGATTTTGAAAAGGGTTTTGTTTTAAGACTAGGAATTGATAATTTTAAGAATATTAATGAAAATTATGGATTAAAGTTTGGAGATGAGATTCTTAAACGAGCAGGAAAGTATATCAAAGATCTTTTAAATGAGTATCAAAAACTTTATCATATTGTTTCTGATGAATTTATTATATTTGATTCAAATGGGACAGTTGATGATGCAATTTATCTTTATAAAAAGATTCAAGAAAGAACACTTGATTTTATTGAGTCTACAAACTATGAAATTTATTATACTTTTTCAGCAGGAATCCTAGATTTTTATAGTCATCCAACAGCTAGTTATATTGAAATTATGAAATGGACAGAATTCTCTTTAAATAATGCAAAAGAAAGTGGCAAAAATACATATGATATTTTTGATAACTGTGATTATCAAAAATTTCAAAGAGAATCAGCGATTATTAGATATTTACACCAATCTATTGATCATGATTACGAAGGATTTGATGTGTATTTTCAACCTATAGTCGATGTAAATAAAAAAGAAGTAACACATTTAGAAACATTACTACGTTTTAAATGCGATGAATTTGGAAGAATATCACCAATGGAGTTTATCCCATTGCTTGAAAAAAGTGGTCTTATTATTCCTGTAGGTAAATGGGTTTTAGAAAAAGCAATTCAAGCATGTTTATCATTAAAAAAATATCAATCTCAATTAAAAGTAAATGTTAATATTTCATATGTGCAAGTTTTAAAATCAGCGATTTTAAATGATATTTTAAGTATAATGAAAAAATATAATGTTGATCGAAATAGATTAGTTATTGAACTTACAGAAAGTGGCTTTATAGAATCAGATCGCTCTTTTGTTAATTTTTGTAATCAATTAAAAGAAAATAGTATTCTTTTAGCTTTAGATGACTTTGGTACAGGGTATTCTAACTTTCATTATTTATATAATTTAAAACCAGATTGTATTAAAGTAGATCGTGGACTTATGAAGAATGCTTTAAGTAATGATTATGAAAATTTATTATTAAAGCATATGATCGACATGGCTCATAGTGTTGGGGTCAATATGTGTATTGAAGGAATTGAAACGGAAGAAGAACTTCATAAAGTATTAGAAATGGGAAGCGACTTTATTCAAGGGTTTTATTATAGTAAGCCACTGCCTTTTAATGAGATAACAGACTATTTGAAAAATTTTAAGAAGATCATCTAGGATGATCTTTTTTTATGGGCTATAATAAAAGAAGAAAAATTAAAGGAGAAGTTTATGGAACGATTAGTTGAAATATGTTGTGGAAGTTATGAAGATGCTTTAAATGCTTATTATGGAAGGGCAAAGCGTATTGAGTTAAATAGTGCTCTTCATTTAGGTGGTTTAACGCCTTCAATAGCTTCTTTGAAATTAACAAAAAAGAATACAAATTTAAAAATTATTACAATGATAAGACCAAGAGGTGCAGGATTTTGTTATAACGATATTGAATTTGAAGTTATGAAAGAAGATGCACGTTGTATGCTTGAAAATAAGGCAGATGGGATTGCTTTTGGATGTTTAAATCAAGATGGTTCAATTAATGAAAAACAAACAAAAGAAATGATCGATATTATTAAAGAGTATCAAGGAGAGGTTGTTTTTCATCGAGCATTTGATTGTGTAGCTGATCCCTATGCTTCAATTGAATTATTGATTCATTTAGGCGTGGATCGTATTCTTACTAGTGGTTTAAAACCAAAGGCAATGGATGGAAAAGAATTAATTAAAGATTTACAAAATAAATATGGTAATCAAATTGAAATATTGGCTGGAAGTGGTATAAATGCAAGTAATGCTAGAAAGATGATGGAGGATACAGGAATCTATCAAGTACATAGTTCATGTAAAGATTGGATCAATGATCCAACAACTAAAACGCATGAAGTTTCATATGCCTATGCACCTTCGCCTCATGAAAATGATTATGATGTTGTTTCAAAAGAACTTGTTGAAAAAATTGTAGAAAGTATAAAATAGGTTTGTTATGAAAGTTAAAGATTATAGTTATGAAACTTTTCCACGATATACAGTCAACATAGATGGTGCTTTGGAATTAAAAGGAAATAAAGAAAATCTAAGATGTCGGATGAAAGATGTAGAATATCAAAAAGGTTGTATGATTCGTTTTTTATTTCCAAATACGATTTTAGATGAAGAAAGAAAATATCCATTAGTGATTCATGTACAAGGTTCTGGATGGTATAAACAAGATATGAATGATCATATTTTTGATTTTATGCCGATTGTCAAAGCAGGTTATGTGTATGCAATTATTGAATACCATGGTGCTCCTGAATATAAATATCCAACGCAAGTAGATGATGTTATAAAAGCGATTGAATATTTAAAAGAAAACTATCAAAATTATCCTATTGATTTTAAACATGTATTTTTAAGTGGGGATTCTTCAGGAGGACATATTGCCTTACTTGTAGCTTTACAAGAAAGGTATAATTTTAAAGGAATCATTGATTTATATGGAGTCACAAACTTTATGACATTTAATAATTGGTATAGTAAATATGACTGGCATGAAGAAAGAAATGTGACTGATTTTTTAGGATCATTAGATATAGAACTTTTAATGAAAGCTTCACCAATGACCTATTTAAAAGAAAATATGTCTTTACCACCATTTCTCATTCTTCATGGAGATAAAGATCATGTTGTACCTATTACCCAAAGTATAGAACTATATGAAAAACTTAAAGAATATCACTATGATGTAATCTTTGGTAGAGTTCATGATGCAGATCATGGAAGAAGTATTTTTTATAATGAAGATGTTTATCAAACAATCATTGCTTTTTTAGATAAACATCAATAACTTAAAATAAAAGAGGTGATATCTATGGAATTACATATTAAAGAATTTGAATATCAGAATATAATCAAACAACAATTTTATAGACAATTAGTTGTTTTATCTTTATATGTCTTATTATTAGTTTTTGCTTTAGAAAGTATTTTATATGGTTTCGATTATGTATGGATTATTCTTTTTGTGGCTGCTATGGCCATTATCAATTTAAATTTCAGAAAAAAGAAAAAAATATTAGGATATGACCTAGTTTATATTGATGAAGATCATCGTTTCTTTTATAACAATCTATTCATTGAAATGAAAGATCTAGAAAATTATGTTCTTTCAAAAGAAACAATAACTTTGAATTTTATAGATTATTCTATTGTGATAGAAAAAGATGAAAATCTTTATGATTATTTAAATCAATTTGTGAAGAATAAAAAACCAATTAATGGAAAAAAACAGAGATTATTTGTTAGCTGTTTTGCACTTCTTTTTGTATTTTTCTCATTAAGTTTAGGTAATCTTGTATTAGGGAGTATTTATAGTTATATAAATCATGTTGAAATGATTTCACTTTCAACGATTCTTATACCTATTATTCAAATAACAAGTACTATACTAGGAGTCGCTCTTATCTTTTTTGTAGCGAAGAAGTTTAAAAAAGGGATAGGTCTTTATGTGAGTTTATTATTGATTGTACTTTATATTGCCTTACCTTTTATTATGGGTAATGATATTCATCGTTTAGATAATGACATGGCTTATACACGACAAAATCAAAAGCTTACACTTTATAGTCATTATAAAAAAGGTTATGGAAAATTTGAAAGACAAATAACGAATGTTTCAAATAAGGCAGAAGTGGGAAATTATCAAAGTGTGCTCTATATTTTAGAAAATCAAAAAATAGAAGTGATTTCTTTAGAAAATGAAGCTAAAAATGATAAATTCGTTTCTAAAATTAAAAATCAAACTTATTTAGAAACGTATATTTCAACACACTATACTTTAGCTATTGGAGATGATAAAGCTTATTTTGAAAAAAATAGTTCACCTAAAATAGTGAAATTGCATAGAATCAATAATCATATGCTTTATTTTAAATATAAAAAGGATTATTACTTTATTTATATTTTAGAAAAACAAAAAGATATCAGAGTCTATGAGCTTTCTAATGATAGAGATTTAAAATTTTACTTTGCTCCAGACCCTTTTGAAATGTCTAACTCTCAAACAAGTAGTGAGGATACAAATGAAAGTGAGTCACAAAATCAAACAGAGGAAGCAAATCAAGAAACAACAGCACAAGAAAGTGATACTACTGATTTAGAAAATGATCCAGAAAGAGTTTATTTTGAAAAAGTGTATGACCTTTTAATAGCACAAAATAAATTAGACAACCCTTGTTTTGATTATCAATATGACGCTAAAGGTTATCCTTATGCAGTTGTAAGTACAAATGATGAATATACATTATCTCTTGTATTTAATAAATATAAAAATAATGATGAAGATTATGAAATTGTTTTAGAAAAGTATATCAAAAAAAGTAGCACGCAAAGTCTTGTTGATTTTTATTTAGTGAATACAAAAACTTTGGAAGTTACAGATCAACAACGAGATTATTGGTAGGGTCAAGAATTATCTTGATCCTTTTTATTTATGTTTTATTAATATATATACAAAGTATCTTAACACTATCTTAATACCTCCCATTTTATAATAGAAATAATGAGGGGAGTATTATGGTAGATTTTATATTAGTGATTATTTTGATAATTGTTTTGTTTATGGTATATAAACAAATGAGTTGTTTTGATGAGCTTATAGAAAGTATAGAATACCCAACAATTCTTATCATTTATGATGATCAATATCAAATAGCAAAAAAATATGAAAATGATACAATCAAATGTATACCAAAACAAGAAATATATCACTTTGAACAAAGTTATCAATATGTCATTTTATGCTGTGAAGATGATTATTATAACTTATTAATGAATTATCGTATTCATAGAGATATGTTAGATGTCCAAGTTTATTCTTTAATTGGAAAACAAAAGTATGAAGAATTATATCAAGAAAATATTGAATTGTTACAAACAATAGAAGACATAGAAAGGTTAATAAAACATTTATATGATCAAAAGAAGAACAAATGTTGAAATCATTGCATTAGGATTTGCAATTGTTATTTTAGTTGGAACGTTTTTACTTTTGTTACCTGTTTCTAGTGATCATACGGATTTTTTAGATGCGCTTTTTACAGCGACAAGTGCCACTTGTGTAACAGGTTTAGTTGTTTATGATACGGCAACACATTGGACATTGTTTGGACAAATCGTGATTTTACTTTTAATTCAAATAGGTGGTTTAGGTTTTATTACGATTGGGGTTTTTCTAGCCACTTATCTTAAGAAAAAAATTAGTTTAAGACAGAGAGGCTTGATTGAAGAAAGTGTCAATTCTTTAAAATTAGCAGGTGGGGTCAAACTTGTTAAACATATTATAAAAGGAACTTTTTTATTTGAAGGAATTGGCGCAATTATTTTAAGTCTTGTTTTTATAGAAGATTTTGGTTTATTAAAAGGTATTTATTTAGGAATCTTTCATGCGATTTCTGCTTTTTGTAATGCAGGATTTGACATACTTGGAATAATAGAACCTTATGGTTCATTAACTCCTTATGCTTCTAATATAATTGTTAATATAACAATTATGGCATTGATTATTATAGGAGGTCTAGGATTTATTGTTTGGCAAGATATTTATGAAAAAGGGTTTAAGTTTAAAAAATATCTTTTACAAACAAAAATCGTTTTAATAATGACAATTATTTTAATTGTTGGCGGAGCCGTATTATTTTATTTATTTGAATGTCAAAATTCACTTTCTTCCTTGTCTCAAGAAGAAAAGATTTTAGCTTCATTTTTTCAATCTGTGACTTGTCGTACAGCTGGTTTTAATACAGTTGATGTTTCTCATTTAAAACCTTCAACAAGTTTATTAATGATGTTTTTAATGTTTGTTGGTGGTAGTCCTGGGTCAACAGCTGGAGGTATTAAGACCACGACTTTTGCAGTTTTGACTATTTTTGTATACGCTACAATGACCAATAAAAGTGAAGCCAATGCTTTTAATCGTCGTTTTGATAGTAAAACGATAAAAAAAGCATGTTCCGTTTTTTTAATAAATTTTATATTTATTTTTATAAGTGCAATTGCACTTTTTGACATGCAACCTCAACTTCCAATGCAAGATGTTTTTTTTGAAATCTTTTCAGCACTTGGAACAGTAGGAATTTCAACAGGGATTACAAGACAACTGACAATGCTTTCTAAAATTGTGATTGTTTTATTAATGTATTGTGGTCGAGTAGGAAGTTTAACTTTAGCTTTAAGTCTTTCAAGAAAAAAGAAAATTTCAAATTGTAAAAATCCAGTAGAAAAAATAGCTATTGGGTAGGAGGAGTTATGAAAACAGTATTAATTATAGGAATGGGACGTTTTGGTCACCATCTAGCAAGTAATATGATTTCACTTGGAAATGAAGTGATGATCGTAGATAAAGATGAATCTCGTTTAGAAGATCTAACAAAATTGATTTCGAATATTAAAATAGGGGACTGTACAAATGAAGATGTTTTGCAAAGTTTTGGTGTTGCTAATTTTGATATTTGTTTTGTTTGTATTGGAACAAATTTCCAAAGTAGTTTGGAAATTACAAGTTTGCTCAAAGAATTAGGAGCCAAGTATGTTATTTCTCAAGCAACAAGAGATATACACGCTAAATTTTTATTAAAAAATGGGGCGGATGAGGTTATTTATCCTAATCGTGACAGTGCTGAAAAATTAGCAGTGCGTGTAAGTAATGATAATTTGTATGATTATGTTGAATTGGATAATGAATATTCTATTTATGAAATTCCTGCATTACGTCAATGGTTAGGAAAAACAATTAAACAAATTAATATTCGAGCAGCTTTTCATATTTATATCATAGGAATCAAAAAAGATAATAAAACAGATTTTTTACCTTCGGTAGATTATGTTTTTAATATAGAAGATCATCTTTTAGTTATAGGAAAGAAAAAAGATGTTGATATGATTCTAAAATGTATGTCATGATGATCTTGGTGATTTTATGAAAGAAAAATTAAGGTATTTAGTTTATTTTGGTATTATTATTTCGATTGAATTATTTTGTTCATTTACTTTAAATTCAATGGGAATTAGGAAAGAAAATATTTTAATGGTATTTATTGTAGGAGTTTTATTAATTGCTACATTTACTAAAGGATATTTTTATGGTTTATTAGCATCTATTATTAGTGTATTATGTTTTAACTTTTTATATATTGATCCTAACTATGATTTTCATATTAGTGATCCTAATGATTTTATGCTTATTCTTTTCTTTTTGATGACTTCTGTTATTGCCTGTAGTTTAACGGATCGTTTTCAAAAACAAATTATTATTTCTAAAAAGAATGAAAGTATTTCTAAACAACTATATAGCTTATCAGAAAGATTATTGAATGTTTCAGGTATCGAATATATTTTATTAAAAGGAAATCAATATATTGAAGAAAGTATTCAAATAAAAACAAATATTTCCTTGGAAATAAAAGAAGAAAGTAAAAATGTAATTCCTATTATAGGAATGAATCGAGTTTTAGGAAGTATTGAAATATTAAGTCATCAAGGACTCAATGAAGATCAAATGATTATCATTAAAGCAGCTGCTAACCAATTAGGAAATGCTTTAGAAAGAGAACTTACTTATTTAGAACAAGAAAAAATAAAGGTAGCGATGGAAAGAGAACATATGCTTAACAGTATGTTAAGAAGTATCTCACATGATTTAAGAACACCACTTACAGGAATCGTTGGAGCAAGTCAACTCATGATGAATCAAGATCATCTTACAAATGAGGATGTTTATTCACTTGCAAAAGACATACATGATCAAGCACATTGGCTTACTCAAATCGTTGAAAATATTTTAAACATGTCTAAAATAGAAAGTGGAAATTTAGTTTTACATAAAAACTTAGAAGTTGTAGATGATTTGATTTATGAAGCAATACAACATTTACCTGAATTAGAAAAAAGAAATGTGGTTGTAGATGTACCTCAAGATTTATTATTTATTAATGTAGATGGTAAATTAATGGTTCAAGTATTTATTAATATTTTAAATAATGCAATCAAGTATACAAAAGAAAAAGATCAAATTACGATTCATGTAAAGAAATTAGAAGATGAAGTACAGTTTATGATTAAAGATACAGGATCTGAAATTTCTAAAAATATTTTAGATCATATTTTTGAAGAATTTGTAACAGATACCAATGTTTCTAATGATAGTCAAAAAGGAATTGGTTTAGGGTTAGCTATTTGTAAAGCAATTGTTCAAGCTCATGGTGGAAAAATTTGGGCTAAGAATGAAAAAGATGGAGCATGTTTTATTTTTACTATTCCTAGTGATAAGGAGTTGAATGTATAATGAATGATTTAATTATGATTGTAGAAGATGATCCATATATTTCTCATTTTTTGCAAATGTCTTTTGAACAAGAAGGATATCGTATATTAATGACAACAAAGGGTCATGAAGCATTAAGTCTTTTTTATAGTCATCAACCTGATATCGTTATTTTAGATTTAGGTTTACCAGATATTGATGGTCTTGAAGTAATTCAAGAAATTAGGAAAATTTCTTCAAAACCTATTATTGTTGTTTCTGCACGATTAGAAGAACAAGAAAAAATCAAAGCACTTGATTTAGGAGCAAATGATTATGTTGTAAAACCATTTTATATGGGAGAGCTTTTAGCTAGAATTAGAGTTGCTAAAAGATTATCTAAAAAAGAAGATGAAGAAATAAAGAAATATCAAAAGGATTATTTAGAGGTTGATTTTATTTCTAGAAAGGTATTAATAGATCAAGAAGAAATTCATTTAACACCGATTGAATTTAATCTTTTAAAGCTTTTAATTGAACATCGTGGTAAAGTATTAACACATAATTATATTCAAAAAGAAATTTGGGGTTATCAAGATCATTCTAATCAAAATGCATTAAGAGTATTTATGGCTACTCTTCGTCGAAAAATAGAAAAAGATACGAATCATCCTCATTTTATTGTCACAGAAGTAGGCGTTGGTTATTATTTTAAAGATTAACAAGGGAAACCTTGTTTTTTTATTTCCTAACAATTAGGAAACACAATTAATGTTGTGTAAAAAAAATTACTGTTATAATGATAATAAATGGAGGAAAAAAGATATGTTAAATGATCGACAAATGCATGTAATTGATCTATTGAATGATAAAAAATGGATTACTGGAAAAGAGATGGCGCATATTCTAAATGTTACAGATCGTACGATACGTAATGATATAGAGAATATTAATCAATTTTACGATTGTTTGTTAATTAGTGCTGATAAAAGGAAAGGTTATCATATTGATCAAACACTTTTATCAAAACAAGATATTGAACCCAAGGAAATTATTCCACAAACATCACATGAAAGATGTGTTTGGTTAATACAGGAATTATTGTTTAAAGAAAGTGAAATTAACTTAATTCAATTGCAAGATCGAGTTTTTATTAGTGGATATTCGATAGATAATGATTTAAAGAAAATTAGAAGAATGATTAGTAGTTATTCAAGTTTAAAAATTGTTCGTAATAAAAATACAATTTATCTAGTAGGAGATGAAGCAGATAAAAGAAAACTTTACAAAGATTTGCTGACAGAAGAAACTAAAGGGAATTTTATGAATTTAAATTCTATTGCTGATTTATGGGAAAATTTTGATTTATTAGAAGTTAAAGATATATTAGAAGAAGTTTGTGAAATGAATGATTACTATATTAGAGATGTGAGTTTTCCTATGATTATGATACATGCAGGTGTTTCAATAGAAAGAATTATTAATCATAACTATATTGAAGATAAAACTTATAATGAAAAACTGAAGGATAGTTTAGAATATAAGGTGGCGAAAGATTTTTTTTCAAAAGTTTCGCAAGTGATACATATACCCGTTATTGAAGATGAAGTGGTTTTATTTTCGTATCTTTTATTGGGGAAAAGTGGAAAATTCTATAATAGAAATAGAAAAGAAAGTGAAAATTTGAAATATATTTTTTATACAATTATAGATAAAATAAAGGAATATTTTGGTATAGATCTTTCAAATGATTATGATTTAAAACTTGGATTAATTACACATTTACAGTCTTTATTGGAAAGACAAGTGAATAATGTTAAAGTTACAAACCTTTATTTAAAGGAAATTAAAAGAAAATACCCTTTGGTTTTTGAAATGGCAGTACATTCTGGTGAGGTTATTACTGAATGCACAGGATACAATATTAACGAAAACGAGCTGGCATTTCTTGCTTTACATTTGGGAGCAGCTTATGAAAGAAGCCAAAGTATGTATCGTCATCGGGGAATAGTCATCATTCCTCACAATCAAATGTTATCTATACCTTGTGTAGAAAAATTAAAAAATAGATTTGGGGAGAGAATGGAAATTCTTGAGATATTTCATTTTTTTGAAGAATTGCAGGTTGAACAATGTCAACCAGATTTCATTTTAACAACAGTTCCCTTAAAACATCAACTTGACATACCAACTCTTCAAATAACTTTATTTGTAAATAACGAAGATGAAAGTAAAGTATTTCAGCTTCTTAATGAATTAGATAATAAGCTTTATCACAATGATGTGGTGAAGATGTTAAAAAAACTTATTAAAAAAAATTTATTTCATGTTCATCAAACATTTCATGATACAACAGAAATTTTAAATTATTTATGTGATGAATTGATAGATAATGATTTAGCTACAAAAGCATACAAAGAAGATGTTTTTAAAAGAGAAGCAGTCTCAGCAACCTCATTTATGTATGGTTTTGCTGTTCCACATTCTATAGAAGTATCTACCAAAAAATCATGTATTTCTGTATTGATTTTAGATAGAAGTGTGAAATGGGGAGAATTTGATGTGAAATTTATTATTTTATTGGGAATTAGAGAAACAGATAATCATTTATTAAAAATATTTTTTGATTGGTTATCAAGTATTGTCGCTAATTCAAAGAAATTTGAACAATTATTAGAAGTAAATAATTATGAAGAATTTATGAAAGAAATTATCGCTTAGGAGCTAATGAAGATGACAAAAAGAAATATATATATAAATGCACCTTTAACAAGAAGAGTGCTTAGTTATTTTATTGATTGGTATTTAGGAGCACTTTGTGCTGCTTTTCCAATTGCTGTGGTTTCACAAAAATTGTATGGAACAATGTTAAAACAAAATTTATTAAAAATTCAACAACCTTATGGATTTATTGCGGGGATTATAGGAGTAATTTTTGCTTTGTTTTACTACATTTATATTCCTTTCTTTGTTTATAAAGGACAGACTGTAGGAAAACGAATATGTAAAGTTAAAATTATTCAAAATAATAATCAAGAAGTATCGTTAAAATCATTGGTTTTAAGACAAGGTTTAGGAATGATTGTAATTGAAGGTATTTTTGTGAGTGCAAGTGCATTGTGGCATCAACTTGTTTCTTTATGCATACACGTAAATATTGTTTCAATGATGATGTATGTTGGGTTTGTTGTGGGAGGAATAAGTACGTTGATGATTATTTTTACCAAGGAACATCGTGCAATACATGACTATATAGGAAATACAAAGGTTGTAAGTGTTTGATTTCCTATTGCTAGGAAACGTCTCTATCAGCCTAAAGATAAAGAAATATTTATAATAATAGATGTAAAGATATTGGAGGAACAAAAATGGACAATTTAGAGTTAGTTAGTTTTCAAATTATTTCTGCGGTAGGTGTAGCAAAATCATTTTATATTGAAGCAATGAAAATTGCTGAAAAAGGTGATTTTGATTTAGCTAAAGCAAAAATAAAAGAGGGAGATCAGGAATTTGTAAAAGGACATGAAGCACATGCAGGTTTGATACAAAAAGAAGCAAATGGTGAAAAAGTTGTACCAAATATTTTATTGATGCATGCAGAAGATCAACTTATGTCTGCTGAAACAATTAAAATGATGGCTCTTGAAATTATAAAATTGAACCAACGTCTTTATTCGTTAGAAAAATAAGAAGGGAGAAGGAGAATGAAAAAAATTTATTTATTTTGTAGTGCAGGAATGTCAACAAGTATGTTAGCGAGTAATATGCAAAGTGTCGCTAATGCACACAATTTGCCTATTAAAGTGGCAGCTTTTTCACACAATAAACTTGAAGAAATTATAGAAAAAGATACCCCTGATTGTATTTTACTAGGTCCACAAGTGAAATATATGTATGAAGAAACAGTTGAACAATTTGGAAATACAGGTATTCCTATTGCGGTCATTGATCAAGCGGATTACGGTATGATGAATGGTGAAAAAGTGTTAAAATCAGCAATTAAACTGATTAAATCAAATAAAAAATAGAAAGAGGACAAGTCTTATGATGAAAAAACTTGAAAAAATACTAATGCCTCTAGCGGAGGCGATTGGGAGAAATAAGTACCTCATGTCAATTCGTGATGGTTTTCTTGTTTCAACTCCATTATTAATTGGAGGTTCTATCTTCTTATTGATAGCGAACTTTCCAATTCAAGGTTGGATTAATTTTTTAGAAACAACTGTGGTTAATTCTTCAACAGGACAGACATTAGCATCTTTTATTTCAAAACCAGCAGGGGCTACTTTTGATATTATGGCAATCTTTGCTGTAATTGGTATAGCGTATTCCTTTGCTGGAAAAATGAATACAAATAAGATATTTGGTGCAGCCGTTGCCGTTGTTTCATGGTTTTTAATTATGCCATATTCAATTAGCGGTAGTGTTGATGTGGCAGGTAAAGCAGTTGATGTAAGTTTAAGTGGTATTCCTTTAGGTTGGGTAGGATCAAAGGGTATTTTTGTCGGAATTATGTGTGCTTTTTTATCAGTCCATATTTATACATATGTGGAACGTAAAGGTTGGACAATTAAAATGCCAGCAGGTGTTCCACCTACAGTTGAAGAATCATTTGCTGCGTTAATTCCAGCGGCGATGGTAATGATCGTATTCTTTACAATTAACTTATTATTTGGTTTTTTAGGTACAAATGTATTCCAAATTATTTTTGAATTTTTACAAACACCATTATTAAATTTAGGAGATACATTAGGAGCAATGGTTGTTGCTTATATTTTCTTACATTTATTTTGGTTCTTTGGAGTAAATGGTGGTTCGGTTGTTGGTGCCGTATTCAATCCAATTTTACAAACATTATCAGCAGGAAATATTGCTGGTGAACATCATATTATTTGCCAACAATTCCAAGATTTATTTGCTACTTTTGGTGGAGCAGGATCTACTTTATCATTAGTTATTGCGATGCTTTTATTCTGTAAATCAAAACGTATTACAAATTTAGGTAAACTCTCTTTTGTTCCTGGTATTTTTGGAATTAATGAACCAATTGTTTTTGGATTACCAATTGTATTGAATCCAACATTATTAATACCTTTTGTATTAGTTCCAACAGTGAATATTGTTATTTCATATTTTGCAATGGCTATGAATTTAGTACCAATTTGTTCTGGAATTAATATTCCTTGGACAACACCAATTGTTATTTCTGGTTTCCTTGCAACAAATTGGGCAGGAGCTCTTTTACAAGTGTTGTTATTAATTTTAGGAATCTTTATCTATATGCCATTTATTAAAATAATGGATAAACAATATCTTGAAGAAGAAAATAATATGCAAAATGATGAAGAAGAAGAGGATGATATTTCATTAGATGATCTTTCATTTGATGATTTGTAGGAGATGAAAATTTATGAAAATAATCATGATTTATGACCAAATTCAATCAGGTGCTGGTATTAAAGACGATCATGATATTCCTTTAGGAGCAAAAAAGGAAGCTGTTGGTCCGGCAGTTATGATGGAACCATTTTTAAAGAAAGTAGATGGAAAAGTCGTGGCATGTCTTTATTGTGGAGACGGGACGTATCTAAAAAATCCTGACGAAGTAAGTCGAAAATTATGCGCAATGGTGAATAAATTAAAACCTGATGTTGTAATGTGTGGTCCTTGTTTTAATTATTTGAATTATGGAAAAATGGCAGCAAGAATTGCTTACGATATTAATCAAAATACATCTTCTAAAGCAATTGCGGCCATGTCAGATGATAATCAAGAAACGATTAACGAATATAAAGATAAATTATGTATTATTAAAACACCTAAAAAGGGTGGTATAGGTTTAAATGAGTCTTTAGAGGGAATGTGTGTTCTTGCAAAGGCTCTTTACCAAGAAAAAGAAATTGAAGAATTTAAAGAAAAATTTTGTTTTTAGGATGCTGTTTAGCATCCTTTCTACTAGGAGGAAAGAAAATGTGGGGAATAATAGCAACATGGCGTATGGCTGTTGAAGGAATTAGTGAAGCAAGCCATATTTTACAAGAAAAAGGAGATGCAGGAGATGCAATAGAAACAGCAATAAAAGCAGTTGAAGATTTTCCTTATTATAAATCAGTTGGTTATGGAGGACTTCCTAATGAAGAAATGGAAGTAGAGTTAGATGCAGCTTATATGGATGGAAATACATTAAGTATTGGAGCAGTTGCGGCTATTAAAGATTTTGCAAATCCGGTATCAATTGCTAGACGCTTATCTAAAGAAAAAGTAAATAATATTTTAGTTGGAGAAGGGGCTGAAAAATTTGCTCATAAAGAAGGCTTTGAACGTAAAAATATGCTTACAGACCGCGCTAAAATTCATTATAGAAATAGAGTGAAAGAAGTCCGTGAACAAGAAATAAAACCTTATGCAGGACATGATACAGTTGGTATGGTATGTCTTGACCAACAAGGGAAAATGACATCAGCAACTTCAACAAGTGGTTTATTTATGAAGAAAAAAGGACGTGTTGGAGATTCACCAATAGCGGGTTCAGGATTTTATGTTGATTCAAGTGTAGGTGGAGCTTCAGCAACTGGATTGGGAGAAGATCTAATGAAAGGATGTATTTCTTATGAAATCGTTCGCTTAATGGCAGAAGGTATGCACCCTCAAGCAGCTTGTGAAAAAGCAGTTAATCAACTTGATCATCGTTTAAAAGAAAGAAGAGGTCATGCAGGGGATCTATCGTTAATTGCAATGAATAATAAAGGAGAATGGGGAGTTGCAACTAATATTGAAGGATTTTCATTTGCGGTGGCAACGGAAAATCAAGAACCAATTGTTTATCTTACAAAAAATAAAGATGGAAAATGTATTCATGAAGTTGCAAGTCAAGAATGGCTTGATCATTATATGAAAACAAGGATGGCACCTTTAGAGGAAAAATAGTATGGAAGAAGAAATTATAAAAAAAATAGATATGCTTTCTTTAAGAATGATTGAGGATATTAAAACGATTGTAAAAATGCCAAGTGTTGAAGGAACTTTTCAACAAGGGGCACCTTTTGGTAAAGATATTGCTTTAACACTTGACAAGGTTTTAGAAATTGCTCAATCTTTAGGGTTTGAAACAAAAAATTTAGATCATTATATAGGATATGCACAATATGGTAAAGGTGAAGATTATATTGGCATTATTGGACATTTAGATGTTGTACCTACAGGTTTAGGTTGGAAACATCCCCCATTTAGTGCGTATGAAGAAGATGGATATATTTATTCACGAGGAATATTAGATAATAAGGGTCCAATTATGACATGCTTGTATGCATTATATGCGATTAAAGAACTAAATATTAAACTTCATAAGCCTGTAAGAATTATTTTTGGCTGTGATGAAGAAACTGGATTTAAAGATTTAGAGTATTATTTAAAACATGAAAAGCCGCCAGTCATGGGGTGGACACCGGACTGTAAGTATCCTGTGGTTTATGCAGAAAGAGGAAGAGCTGTTATTGAAATAAGTGCTAAAGAAAAACAAGTTGATGAATTTTTTTTGTTTATTAATAACTATTTTTTAAATGCTAATACGAATGCAGAAAAACTCGGTTTAGATTTTAAAGATGAAGAATTTGGTATAAATGAAATGCGTAATTTTGTATTGAAACATGAAAAAAGTAAACTTGTTTTTTCGGTCACATTTTCTTATCCTGCAAATATGACGCTAGAAACAATTGTTGAAACAATTAGAGAAAAAGCAAAAAACATGGAAGTAACATGTGTTCAACATTATTTTCCTGTAAAATTTGAAAAAGATTGCCCAATGGTTTCTTTGTTGTCTAAGGCTTATGAAAAAATAACGCATTTAGATGGAACACCTGTTACCACTACAGGAGGAACTTACGCTAAATTAATGCCTCATATTGTTCCTTTTGGTCCAAGTTTTCCGGGTCAAAAAGGTATTGGACATCAACCAAATGAATGGATGAAAATTGAGGATTTGAATACAAATGCAAAAATATATGCATTAGGAATTTATTATTTAGGAATGTTATAGGAGAGAGTATGGAAAGAATAATCGAAATATGTTGTGGAAGTTATGAAGATGCTTTAAATGCTTATCATGGTGGAGCAAAACGCATTGAACTTAATAATGCTTTACATTTAGGCGGTTTAACACCATCTCTAGCAACTTTAAAACTTACAAAAAAGAATACAAACTTAAAAGTAATTACGATGGTAAGACCAAGAGGAGCAGGATTTTGTTATAACGAGATTGAATTTGAAGTGATGAAAGAAGATGCAAAGTCTTTATTAGAAAATGGAGCCGATGGAATAGCTTTTGGTTGTTTAAATAAAGATGGTTCTATTTGTATTAAACAAACAAAAGAAATGATAGAAATCATAAAAAGTTATCAAGGAGAAGTTGTTTTTCATCGTGCATTTGATTGTGTTGAAGATCCCTATACTTCGATAGAATTATTAATTGAATTAGGAGTGGATCGTATTCTTACAAGTGGGTTAAAACCTAAAGCAATAGATGGAAAAGATCTAATTAAAAATTTACAAGAAAAATATGGAAGTCAAATTGAAATTCTTGCAGGAAGTGGCATGAATGCAAGTAACGCCAAAGAAATGATGAAGTATACAGGAATTTATCAAGTTCATAGTTCTTGTAAAGATTGGGTCAATGATGCAACAACACACAGACATGAGGTCTCTTATGCTTATGCCCCTGTTCCTCATGAAAATGATTATGATGTTGTCTCTAAGGAATTAGTTGAAAAAATTGTGAAAAGTATATATGATAAAAAAACTAAATAAAAATAAAAAAGCAAGAACATTGGTAACGTTTCTTTGTGTTTTGATTTCTGCGTTAAGTCAAGCGTATGTCATTCAAGTCTTTATTCAACCTGCAAATTTATTATCAAGTGGATTTACAGGGGTAGCTATTCTTATTGAGAAAATTACTTCTACTTATTTTGGCTTTTCGTTTTCAACATCATTAGGCATGATTGTTTTAAATGTACCGGTTGCTATTTTATGCTATAAAAATATTAGCCCTAGATTTACACTTTTTTCATTACTACAAGTATTTTTAGCGAGTTTGTTTTTAAAAGTGTGTCAATTTCAACCTTTATTTAATGATATTTTATTAAATATTACTTTTGGGGGAGTTTCCTATGGATTAATGGCAGTTCTTGTACTTAGAGGAAATGCTTCCACTGGAGGGACAGATTTTATTGCTCTCTATATTTCTAATAAAAAGGGTAAATCTATATGGGAATATGTTTTTGTTTTTAATACTCTAATTCTTATGATATTTGGATCAATGTTTGGTTGGATCCATGCAGGATATTCTATTTTATTTCAATTTATTTCAACAAAAACAATCGATTCTTTTTACCATCGTTATGAACGTGTAACATTACAAATAACAACAAAAAAATCAAAAGAAATTGTAGAGGCCTATATCCAATATTATCGTCATGGTATTTCTTGTGTTGAGGCTATTGGAGGATATTCAAAACAGCCAATGAATTTATTACATACAGTGGTTTCAAGTTATGAAGTCCAAGATATTATAGACTTAATGAAAGATGTGGATCCTGATTTGATAGTTAATGTTATAAAAACTGAAAATTTTTATGGTGGTTTTTATCAACAACCAATAGAATAAAAACTTATTTTTTATATATCCAAAATAGAAAAAATATTTTTACTACTGCTAATAATAAGTCTGTTATCTTTCTATTGTTTCTTAAAAGATTATTCGTTATATTATAAAGAGTAAAGAGATGAGGAATAATTATGAGTGAACAAATACATAAAAGAAGAAAAAGATATAAAGGAACACATCCTAGAAATTTTGAAGAAAAATATAAAGAATTAGATCCAGAAATGTATCCTGAAACGATTGAAAAAGTAATTTCTAAAGGAAGTACACCTGCAGGAATGCATATTTCTATTATGGTAGATGAAATATTAGAGTTTTTAGATATTCAACCAGGACAAGTTGGTTTAGATTGTACGTTAGGTTATGGTGGACATACATCTAAAATGTTAGAAAAATTAGATGGACAAGGTCATGTTTATGGATTAGATATTGATTCGATTGAAATTGAAAAGACAACACAAAGACTTAGAAATAAAGGATTTGATGAAAATCTTTTTACATCTATTTTAACGAACTTTAGAAATATTGACGAAGTAAGCGAAAAATATGGACAATTTGATTTTGTTTTAGCAGATTTAGGTGTATCATCAATGCAAATTGATAATCCAGAAAGAGGTTTTTCTTATAAAAAAGATGGACCTTTAGATTTAAGATTAAATCCTAAAGCTGGAAGACCCGCTTCTCAGATATTAAAAGAGTTATCTAGAGAAGATTTAGAAAATATTTTATTAGAAAACTCTGATGAACCTTATGCTGATATTTTAGCTAAAAACATATATTCTTTTATTCGTTCAGGAATGGAAGTAGAAACAACACGTCAACTTTATAAAATCATTGATAAGACATTAAATTTTATTGAAGATAAAAATAGAAAAGATATTGTTAATAAAACAGCAGCTCGAGTTTTTCAAGCTTTAAGAATAGAAGTCAATCAAGAATTTGAAGTTTTATATGAATTTGTTGAAAAACTACCTCATATTTTAAAACCAGGAGGAAGAGTAGCTATTTTAACTTTCCATTCAGGTGAAGATCGTATTGTTAAAAAGGCTTTTAAGGAAATGAAAAATAGTGGTGTTTATGAAGATGTATGTCGAAATGTAATACGACCAACTAAAGAAGAATGTCATCGAAATTCAAGAGCTAAATCAACAAAAATGCGTTGGGCAATTAAAGCTAAATAATAAAAGGAATAATGATTTTTGGTCATTATTCCTTTTTTTTAATAAGCTCAAATATTTCTTGATAGAGAGGAAGGAGTTTTTTGTCTTTATGCATAACAATATGATACGTTCTTTGTATTTGAAAATCATTATTTTTTAAATAAGTTATTTCTTTTGATTCTTTAACTAAAGAATAAGGAAGAATCGTAAAACCATCATTTTGTTTAACAAGTTCAATTAAAGCATGAGGATTTGTACATTCAATAGTTGGCACAATATCTAAATCATGACTTATAAAATAACTATGAACAAGTTCATAAATAGAACTTCCTTTTTCACGTGAATAATAATCAAAATGTTCTAATTCTTTTAAATCTTTTACTTTTAATAAAGGGTGCTTTTGATGAACAACAATAACAAGTTCATCTTGATAGAAAGCAATTTTTTTTAATTGATGAAGCGGTGTTGTTTCAATTAAAGCAAAATCAAGTTCATTTTTTAAAAGTAAATTTTCTATATATTCAAGATTATTAACGATAATATGAAAATGAATAGTTGGATAAATCATTTTTAATTTTTTTAATAATTGAGGTAAAAAAACTTGTGCCATAGTGACACTACAACCAAAAGAAATATTTTCTACATGATCTTCATACATTTCATTTTCCATATTTTCAAGAGATGAAAGAATCTGTAATGAATGATTATATAAAAGATGAGCTTTTTTTGTAGGATAAATTTGACGGTTCATACGATCGAATAAGGGTGTTTGATATTTTTCTTCTAATTCTTTAATAGCTAATGAAACAGAAGGTTGGCTAATGTGTAATTCTTTGGATGCTTTAGTAATACTTTGATTTTGATAAACACTCATAAAGATTTCTAGATGTCTAAATGTCATAATGCCTCCTTATATAGGTAAATACCTATGTATAATATAATTATATAATATTTTACAGATGAATCAATGTGTATTAAGATGAAATAGGTGATATAAATGAAGAAAAAAAGAAAATTATTAATGGAATTGTTTACCTCTACACTTTATTTATCAGCATTTACTTTTGGTGGAGGTTATGTGATTGTTTCTTTATTAAAAGAAAGATTTGTGGATCAACTTCATTATATTGATGAAAAAGAAATGTTGGATTTAGTAGCGATTGCACAAAGTGCTCCAGGAGCAATAGCTGTTAATGGAGCGATTGTTTTAGGATATAAAATGGCAGGAATTTTAGGGATTATTGTTTGTGTGATAGGGACAATTATTCCTCCTATTGTGATTATTAGTGTGATAGCTTATTTTTATAAAATATTTATTACGAATAAAATCATAAGTGCGATGTTACTTGGAATGCGTGCAGGAATTGGAGCAATTATTGTAAGTGTTGTTTATGATATGGCTTTAAGTGTCATGGATGAACATCAAGGTAGAAATATCTTAATTATGATTGTCTCATTTGTTTTGAATTATTTCTTTAATATTAATATTATGTACATTATTCTAGGATGTATTTTACTTGCTATTATTGATTTAGTGATGAGGAGGAAAAAAGCATGATCTATTTACAATTATTTTGGGCATTTTTCCAAATAGGACTCTTTAGCTTTGGGGGTGGTTATGCCGCTTTACCACTTATTAGTCAACAAGTAATCTCCACCTATCATTGGATCAGTCAGAATACATTTACGGATCTTATTACGATTTCCCAAATGACACCAGGACCCATTGCGGTCAATTCTTCAACATTTGTTGGACAATATGTAGCTCATTTACCCGGTGCTCTTATTGCCACTTTTGGTTGTATTTTACCTTCATGTATCATTGTTTCATTACTTGCTTATTTTTATGTAAAATATAAAGATATGAAAGTAATGAAAACAATTTTAGCTTATTTAAGACCAGCAGTTGTTTCAATGATTGCGATTAGTGGAATCAGTATTTTGATTTCTTCATTTTTTAAAGATTCATTAATTGGTATTTCTTATATAAGATACCATGCAATTATTGTTTTTATCATCTGTTTGCTTTTACTTAGAAAATATAAGTTAAATCCAATTCTAGTTATGGTTCTTGCAGGAATCAGTGAAGTAGTTATTCAAATAATTTAGGAGGAAAGAGAATGTATATTTATTATCCAAGTTGTAACTTTGCTACAATGCATCTTCAAACAGCAAAAAAAGTAAGAGATTATTTTGAAAAACAAATGCCGATTGCAAGATGTTGTAAAATTGATAAAAGAGAATTTGAAAAAGGCGATATTGGTTTATATGTATGTCAAGCTTGTAGAAAGCAAATAGAGAATCAAGTAAAGACTATGTCTGTTTGGGAATATTTTGATCAATTAGATAATTTTGATTTTCCTGATTATCATGGACAAAAAATGTATTTACAGGATTGTTTTCGTGATAGAAATCATCCTGAAGTACATCAAGCTGTTAGAAGTCTTTTAAAGAAAATGAATATCGAAGTTATTGAAATGAAAAATAATAAAGACAATTCTATTTTTTGTGGAACACTCCATTATGAATCAAAAGCGTTAGATGATACACATTTATCACATTATCCTAAAGATGTACAAGAAAAATACATGCAAGAATATGTTCAACAATTTGATAATAAGAAAATTATTTGTGTTTGTAATCGATGTTTAAAAGGAATTCTTTTAGGAAAAGGAAATGGTGTTCATTTATTAGAATTGTTATTTAATAAAAAATAAGATGTATTTAAGAATATTTTATAATAGATAGCTCAAGGAACAGTCCTTGAGTTTTTGTTTGTAAAAAATGGAAGCGCTTAAGTTTATAAATTGACATTTTTGTAGTTCTTATATAAAATAATGATACAGGGAGTATCAACAAAAAGGAGGGAAATAAAATGAGAAAAAGACATCGTAAAAGTTTTATATTAGGAATTATAATAAGTATTTTCTTTAGTATTACATGTATGTCGATACCAGTATTTGCGAAAGATGCCCCAAATGGTATTTGGACAGATTATGCAGCAATTGATTTTGCAGGAGGAAGTGGAACAGCTGAAGACCCATGGCAAATTGAAACAGCAGAACAGCTTGCTAAATTGGCGGTAGATGTTAACTCTGGTATAGTCGATAAAACTCATGCCAAAGAATATTTTGTATTGACAGCAGATCTTGATTTAAGTGCACATCGTTGGATTCCAATTGGTTATGGAGATTCTAATGATAGTTTTCATGCATTTAGTAGCTACTTTAATGGTAATAATAAAACAATTACAGGTCTTTATATAGATGAAACTCAAGAAGGGGTAAGTGCTGGTTTATTTGGAAATTTTAGTGGATATGAGCTAAAAAATATTATCATATCTGATGCTTATGTAAAAGCATCATGTAAAGATAGAAATGCAGCAGGAGTTCTAATTGGAAATGCTTCACAAGGATATGGGATGTCTATTTCTGTAAGTAATTGTAAAGTTTCAGGAACAGTAGAAAATACCAAAGCATTGAGTGGGGGATTAGTAGGGTATAACAGTTATGGAACTTATAAAGACTGCGTGGTAGATGTTGAAGTCATTGGCGAAGGTAAAAGTGGTGGCTTCATAGGTGAAGATTTTAATGGGATTTATCAAAACTGTATCGCTAAAGGTAATGTGAGTGGTTCATGGTCTGTAGGAGGATTTGCAGGGGTGTTATTCTTTGAAAGCGGTGTGGATAAATGTGCTTCTTATGGTAAAGTAACAGCAAGTGATTGGAATGTGGGTGGCTTTGCTGGATATGTTGAGTCAGATGTTGAAATAAAAAATAGTGTAGCTTTTGGTGATGTAGAAAGTATAGTTACTGATTTTGAACCAAAAGTTGGTGGTTTTGCAGGTACAAATGATGGCAGTACTATTACTAAAAGTTGCTCATCTGGAAAAATTACTAGTTCTTCAAAAACATATAGCCCAGGAGGCTTTGTAGGGAATCCAAATAGTAATGGGATTTTTATAGATAATTCTTTCGATGTAGAAAAAAATCCAAATTTAAAAGCAATGGGAGGATCTGATAGTACAGATTTAACAGGTGTTCAACCTAGTACAACAAAGGATGTTTTATCAAATATTTGCGAGTATTATTATGGTGAGCATGATTGGAACGACACCATGTCAGTAGATAAAGAAGCTACTTGTACAGAATCTGGTGAAAAATCTTTTCATTGTAGAAGGTGTGATGTTACAAGTGGAACACAAATAATTGATCCAAAAGGACATCATCTTCAATTAGTAGAAGAAAAACCAGCTACTTGTACAGAAGATGGATTTGAAGAATACTGGAAATGTGAAGATTGTGGATTAATGTATTCAGATAGTAATATGATAAATTCTATAAGTAAACCTATTGTTATTAAAGCTACAGGACATAAATTTGGTAATTGGCAAATTGTGCGAGAAGCTACTGAAAAACAAGAAGGTGAACAAAAGAGAGTCTGTGAAGTTTGTAAGTATGAAGAAACAGAAAAAATTTCCAAAGTTGTACCATCTCCAGGACAAGAAGAATATAAAATTTTAGATGGTGCTGATAGTTCATGGACACAAGATGCTCATAAAGGCCTTGTAATTAGAGGTAATGGGGAATTTTCAAAATTCAAATGTGTAAAAGTAGATGGTATTATTGTTGATACAAAGAATTATACTGTTAGCGAAGGTTCAACTGTTGTAACATTAAAAGAAGATTATCTTAACACACTAGCTGCAGGAAAACATGCATTTGAAATTGTATGGACAGATGGCTTGGCAAGTACAACATTTACTGTTGTTAAAGATAATAATAACTTAGTACAAGTAACAGGTAATAAGAATAGCATAGTTACAAAAACAGGAGATACTGCTAATTATGTTTTATATAGCATACTTCTTATGATATCTTTTGTCGGATTAGTTGTTACGGTTAAAAAAATTGAAATGATTTAAGCAAAAAATAGAAATAGAACCATATAATAAAAATAGGCTTATTCAAATAGCCTATTTTTATATTGTATTTTGATGAACATAATTTGTAATCTCACCAAGATTGATTTCTTTGAGTTTTTGTTTATATTGATTTTCAGCAGCATCTAAATGATTGATAATGATATCTTCTGTATGTTGAATATTTAATGCTGGATCAAAGACTTTATCAACTAAATGTGTAGTTTCAATAAATTTTTCTTTTCCTTCAATTGCTTCAAAAATATCTAAAAAAGAAATATCATTCATTTTTTTGTTTAAAATAAAACCACCTAGCTTACTTGCCTTAGAGGTAATAAGACCAGCTACTACAAGTTGTCTAGTTACTTTTTTTAAATATGAATCAGAAACATCTAACATTTTACTTAATTCATGACTTTTAAGTGGTCCTTCACTTGTACCAATAAGCAATAAAATACAAATTGCTTGTTCAAAACTTTTTCTAATTCTCATTGTAATCCCTTCCCTTTTTTTATTATAACTAATTTTTTATATTTTGTATGTAAGAATATTGACATTTATATTGAAAAAATTATAATACTCTATAGACATTATATATCTATGGATGTAAAATGTCTATAGAGGATAGAAAGAAGGATATTTATGATTAAGCAAGAGTGGAAAAACATTTTAAAAAATCATTGGATTCAAATTGTTTTAGTTGCTCTTATTCTTATTCCTAGTATTTACACAGTTGTCTTCCTTGGATCTATGTGGGATCCATATGGAAACAGTGGAGATCTTCCTGTCGCTGTCGTGAATAAAGATAAGGCAGTTGAATACAACGATAAGAAATTAGACGTTGGTGATCAATTAGTCAAAAAATTAAAAGACAACGATTCATTAGATTTCCATTTTGTAAATTCAAAAGAAGCAAATAAGGGACTAAAAAATGGTGACTATTATATGGTCATTACGATTCCAAGCAATTTCTCCAAAAATGCAACAACTTTGTTGGATAAAAATCCTAAAAAGATGGTTTTAAATTATACAACAAACCCAGGTACAAACTATGTTGCATCAAAAATGGATGATTCAGCAATCGCAAAAATTAAAGCTGAAGTTTCAGCTTCAGTAACAAAAACATATGCTGAAACAATCTTTACTTCAATTGGAACAATGTCAAATGGATTTGCTGAAGCCAGCGATGGTACTCAACAATTATCTGATGGTATGACTCAATTAGAAGATGGTAACAAAACTATTAGTGATAACTTAAAAGTATTAGCAAGTAGTTCTTTAACATTTAAAGATGGTACAAATACTTTAACTAAAGGTTTAAAAGATTACACAAATGGTGTTGTTACAGTAAATAATGGTATTTACCAATTAAAAACAGGTGTTGGTACTTTAGGTAGTGCTACTCCTACATTAGCTAGTGGTGTAAGTGATTTAAATACTGGCGCTCAAGCATTAAATAAAGGTGTTAGTGATTATACAGCAGGTGTAAGTCAAGCATTAGCTGGTGCAAATCAATTGGTTGAAAATAACACAGAATTAAATGCAGGTGTTAAAGCATTAGGTGAAGGTGCTGAAAAATTAGTTGCAGGAAATCAACAAGTAGTTGATGGTGTAAAAAAATTACAAGAAAATCTTGAAACTTCCAAAAAAACTATGGCAGCAAGTCAAGATTCATTGACTCAATTATCTGATGGAAAAACATCATTAGATAATTATGCTACATTAATTAAAACATTAAATGCAAGTGGTGATGCTCAAAAACAAGGAATTGCTAGTAAATTATTAACTAGTGGAATGTCAAGAGCAGAAATCGTTGCTTATGGTTTAACAAATTATTTCCCTGTAGATAAATATAAAGACGGTGTAGCTTCATATATGGATTCGGTTGCTACTTATACAACAGGTGCATCTACAGCAATTAATACATTATCTAGTTCAACTAAATCAAGTTTAAATGATTTAGATGCAGCTCTTAATGGTGGAACTTTAACAGATGGTACAAAAGTTCCTACAGGATTAGTAAGTGGAACTCAAACAGTCCAAGCTGGATTAAATGAAGTGAATGCAAAAGTTAATGGTGGTAAATATGTAACTGTTGACAATGATGGAAATATTAAACAAGTAACTGTTGATTCTAAAGATGCTTTAGTTGCAGGTGTTCAAGCTTATACAGCTGGTGTGGATAGTTTACAAAAAGGTTTAACACAAATCGCTGATAACAATACAGCTTTAACAAGTGGTGCTACTGCTTTAGCTGATGGTACTTCAAAATTAAACAGTAATGTTCCTGAATTAACTAAAGGAATTACAGCTTTAACAAGTGGTGTTGATCAATTGGCTACAGGTACTTCAACATTAGTAAGCAATAATGCTACATTAATGAATGGTGCTAATCAATTATCTGATGGTGCTGGTCAAATTAGTGATGGTGCTAGTAAGTTGGCTGCTGGTTCTGATACTTTAGGTGATGGAATTAAGAGTGCAGCTGATGGTGTAACTACTTTAAATGATGCATTAAAATCTGGGGCAGAAGAAAGTAAGATTGATTCAACAGATAAAACTACTGATATGGTAGCTACTCCTGTTGAAACAAGTCATAAAGAAATTTCTAAAGTTGAAAATAACGGTCATGCAATGGCTCCTTATATGATGTCAGTTGGTTTATATGTAACATGCTTAGCATTTGCTTTAATGTATCCAATTAGACATGGTATTAAAAAAGCTGAAAATGCATGGAAATATTGGGCAAGTAAAGCAACTGTTATGTATACAGTTTCTACATTAGCAGCTATCGTAATGGTTACTGCTTTAAGATTAATTAATGGATTTGAACCTGTTAATTTAGGTTTAACATACTTACTTGCAATTCTCGTATCGGCGGCATTTATGTCACTTGTCATGTTATTAAGTTTAACAACTGGATTTATTGGTGACTTCTTATTACTTGTATTCATGATTGTTAACTTAGGTGGTTCTGCTGGTACATATCCATTAGATACAGGTCCAGCTATCTACAAAGCTATTCATAAATTTGTACCATATACTTATAGTGTAGATGGATTTAGAAAAACAATTAGTATGACAGCTCCTTCAATTTCAGTTGAAATTGCAGTGTTTGCAGGAATCTTAATAGTATGTTCATTATTAACAGTTGTTTACTTCAAATATAAAAACAAAGAAGATAAACATGCAATTCCTCAAATGTTTGAAGAAGTAAATTCAACAAAAGCTGAATAGTATAAAGGAATCCTAGAAATAGGGTTCTTTTTTATATGTAGTTCAAACTAAAAGCAAAAATATATTTTGTGAACATTTTAACAAAATGGTAAAATAAAGGTAGGAGGATGAATCTATGGAAATTAAAAATATTGTTGTTATTGGTGGAGGCGTTTTAGGAAGTCAAATTGCTTATCAAGCAGCTTATTGTGGTTTTGATGTAACGATTTGGCTTAGAAGTGAAGGAAGTATAGGAAGATGTCAGCCTAAATTAGATCATTTAAAAGAGGTTTATCATGATACGATTACTTTAATGGATAGCGATAAAGGAAAGACACCTCAAAATTGGGCCATGGGTATTAGTGATTATGAAGATTTTGATAAAGAACAATGTTTAGAAAAAGCTAATAAGGCCTATGAAAATATTAAATTAGAATTAGATTTACAAAAAGCAGTCAGTGATGCCGATTTAATTATTGAATCAATGGCTGAAAATGTAGAACAAAAAATAGATATTTATAAAAAAATGGCAGATTTATTACCTGAAAAGACAGTTATCGTTACGAATTCATCTACATTATTACCATCGAAGTTCGCTAAATATACAAAACGTCCAGAAAAATATTTATCATTACATTTTGCAAATAGTATTTGGAAAAATAATATGACAGAAGTCATGGCACAAAAACAAACGAATCAAAAATATTTTGATTTGATTATGGATTTTGCTAAAGAAATAAGAATGATACCATTACCTGTTCGTAAAGAAAAATCAGGATATTTATTAAATTCAATGCTTGTTCCTTTATTATTTTCAGGTATGGATCTTTATGTTAATGGGGTTAGCGATCCTGAAAGTATAGATAAAGCTTGGACTTTAGGTACAGGTGCTCCTAAAGGACCTTTCCAAATTTTAGATACGGTAGGACTTACGACAGCTTATAATATTGTTTCAATGTATTTAAAAGTTCCTTCATTTTTAGCTCCTTATAATTTTAAAGGTATGGCTAAGATGTTAAAGAAGTATATTGATGAAGGAAAATTAGGAATGTCTTCTGGAGAAGGCTTTTATAAATATTAGAAGAATTGTTTGTATTCTTCTTTTTATTTATTATAACTATAAAGAGGGATGGAGATGGAAAAATGGCCAAAAAGGTACTGTATGTCGCAATTGATAAACTAACAAAAGAGGTTTATAAATTTAAACAATGGAGCGAATGTCAAAAACTTGTAAGCGAAGGAAAATATGTTTATAAGGGGTTTTCGCAAGAAGAGTTAAAAGATGTAGAGAGCTATATTGCATCTTTTAAACAAACAATGGATGAATCACAACTTAATTTAAATGAAAAAGATGTACCATATGCTTATGTAGATGGAAGTTGTTTAACAAATGGAGATACATGTTATGCTTATAGCTTTGGTGTAATAATTGTTGAAAATAATCAAGAAATTTATACAAACTGTCAAAAATTTGATGATGAATTTGTAGAATATAATCAGGTTATGGGAGAATTAAAAGCAGCGTTAGATGCAGTTTCTTATTGCGTTCAACAAGGATACAAGAAAATGTATGTAATTCATGATTATGAAGGTGTTGCTTTCTATGCAACAGGAGCGTGGGTTAATGAAGATGAAAGACTTGAAAATCTTTATGTAAAACAAATGAAAGAATATGAAAAACAAATTGAAATTACTTTTGTGAAAGTAAAATCACATGTCGCAAATAAAACGAAAATCAATCGATATAATGATCGAGCAGATGAACTTGCTAACTTAGCGCTTGGTAGATAATTGGAAAGAAATTTCCAATTTTTTTACAAAAAAGAAGAAAAAAGCAAAAAAAGAGCGAATAAATAAGTAGGAGGACTACTTATGGAAACGGTAATACAAAATACAATAACCAATCATAAAATCATGTTAGGTCAACATTACAAAGCAATCGTAGGAAATCAGGAGATGCTAGCAAGAATGATTCATGAATTTGTAAAAGAAGCAAGACATTTAAGTGTTAAAGAAATTATAAAAATCATCAAGGATGAACAGCGTTTTAGGTGGTTCAATAATGAAAATATGATACCAAACTATGGAACAGTAAAGTTTGATATGTTATGTTGTGTTGATCTTCCTTAATTAAATGGAACCAATAAACGAATCTATTTAAATGTTGAAATACAAAATAATATTCATCCAGGTTATTTACTTGTAACAAGAGGAAGAGCGTATGTACTAAGGATATTAACGACACAATGGGGAAGGGAATATGATGATAAAAACTATGATGAAATGAAGAAAGTCTATTCATTGTGGATCATGCCACAAGCAACAAAAAGAAAAGATGGAGATGTAGATGTTTACAAAGTAAAAAAGAAAGGAGGAATAGAAAAGAAGAAAACAAAGAAAATTATGACGAGGAAGAACTTATTATGATATGCTTGAACCAGAAACATGATACTACAAAAAAGTATCCCAAACATGATGAAGTACTCATGCCATTAGTAGCCTTTTTAAATAATAGAATAGACTATCAAGGGAAGAAAGAGATTATTAAAGGATATGGATTTAAGGAAATAGAAAGGGAGGTCAAAGAAATGTGTGATTATGCAAACTATCTTGAAAGAAAAGCAAAAAATGAAGGAATCAGTCAAGGAATTAGTCAAGGAATCAACCAAGGCAAAAAAATAGAACGTAAAGAAAAGAATATAGAACATGTAAGAAATGTGATGAATGAGTTAAATTGTTCATATCAAAGAGCAACAAACATTTTAAAATTATCAGAGAATGGAAAAAAGAGTATTGAAAAGCATTTTCAATCTTAATGATTAAAAGATATGTTTAAAGAGTAATTAAAAAGATTGCTCTTTTTTTCATATTATGAAACGAATAAATCTCTTGTTTTGTAAGTGTTATAATACCTCCTAGATAAACGGAGGTAGAGAAAATGAGTTTTCCAAAAGATTTTTTATGGGGTGGCGCTATTGCTGCTAATCAATATGAAGGTGCTTGGTTGGAAGATGGGAAACAACCGAACGTTACAGATGTACTTGTAGGTATTATGTCTAAAGATCCTGGTATTCAATGGAATGAAGATAAGAAAAAATATGAAATGAAATTAAATCCTGATAAAGTTTATTTATCACATGATGCCGTAGATGGGTATCATCGTTACCGTGAAGATTTAAAATTAATGAAAGGTATGGGATTCAATAGTTTTAGAACTTCTATTGCTTGGGGAAGAATTTTCCCTAATGGGGATGAACTTGAACCAAATGAAGCAGGTCTTGCTTATTATGATGATATGTTTGCATGCATGAATGAATTAGGAATGGAACCTGTCATTACTTTATCACATTATGAAACCCCATTACATTTAATTACTGAATATGGTGGATGGTCTAATCCTCAATTAATTGATTTTTGGTTACGTTATGTAAAAACTGTTTTTACACGTTATAAAGGAAAAGTTAAGTTCTGGCTTACATTTAATGAAGTCAATGCGTTATTTAGAATGCCGCTTGTTGCTGGTGGGGTTCTTACAATCAAAGATCCTAAAGATCCTAGTGATCCAATTGGTTCAACAACAAAACAAGATCAATGGGATGCTTATCATAATATCTTAGTCGCAAATGCGAAAACAGTTCAATTAGGACATGAAATTAGTGAAGATTACCAAATTGGCTGTATGATGACAGCTTCATCAGTAGCTACTTATCCATATAACTGTGATCCTTTAAATGTTGTTGGAACTTTAGATGCTCAACGTATGAATATTTTCTTTATGGCAGATCCATTCTGCTTAGGTATTGTACCAACTTATTTAAAGAAAGTATGGAAAGAAGATCAAGTAAATGTAGAATTTAGTGATGAAGAATTAAAATTGATTAAAGAAAATACAGTTGATTTCTTATCATTTAGTTATTATCGTTCAACAACATTTGATCGTGATGTGAACTTAAAAGTAGATACAGGTGGACTTACATGCCGTGATAATCCATATCTTAAAGATAAAGCACCTCAACCTTGGGGATGGGCTGTTGATCCGGTAGGATTACGTTATACTTTAAATGTTTTATATGATCGTTATCGTTTACCATTATTAATTGTAGAAAATGGTGTTGGTTTAGATGAAAATATTGATGAAAAAGGTGAAATTCATGATGATTTCAGAGTTCATTATATTGAAGAACATTTAAAGAATGTTAATGATGCTATTGAAGATGGTGTTGATTGTCGAGGATATTTATATTGGGGTCCAATCGATGTTGTATCAGCTGGTACTGGTGAAATGAAAAAACGTTATGGTTTTGTTTATGTAGATCGTTTTAATGATGGACATGGTACGCTAGAAAGAAAATTAAAAGATTCTTATTATCGTTATAAAGAAATAATTGAATCTAATGGAGAAGTTTTATTAGAGGATGAATAAGGTGTGATTTTAAAAATCACATCTTTTTTTGACATTTTTTTAGTGTAATCATATCTGATGATAAAGGGGGTAAGCAAGATGGATATCTATGTAGAATTAACTTATTGTATGAATGGTATCAATGATTTCATTCTTGCTTAATATTCATTGGTCTTTTATGAAAATCCTTTTCTTGAGTTTTTTAAGTAATATATCAGTTATTCTCATTTATATAGACTATTTGCCATATATAAGTTTTTTATACTGGTTTGTCCTTTTTTTATTTTTTTTCTTAATTAACCATCTGACACATGTGCATAGTATGGTTCGGATAAATTGAGTACAGTAATAATTGCTTTTTTAGGACATGGATGTGATTTCAAAACATATTTCTTTATTTTTGTTCATGAAGTTCTTTCCAGTATATCTATGGTTGAAACGCCATTCTTGTTCATTCAAAAACAAAGGTAAGTCACGTTTAGTTA